>CAXMLS010000165.1:0-5286 GCA_964194235.1 uncultured bacterium
ATACATTGCAGAGCCGATGCCGGTGATTAGCGTCATGAAATACAGATGCCAGAGTTGCAGATGGCCGCGCCAGGCGATGGACGCGGTTGCCAGCACTGCGACGCCGCGGACGAAGTCGAGCGCTATGCCCAGGTAGCGGCGGTCGAAACGGTCGATCAGCACACCACCGATGAACGGGATAATTAAACCGGGAAGCGTGACCACGATAACTTGCAGGCTGACTTTCACGGTGGAATGCGTGGACGCCAGGATGTACCAGCTCACGCCCGCGAAGTTCATGCCGCTGCCGAAAAGTGAGACGAACATGGCGGCAAAGAAATAGCGGAAGCCGCGCTGCGCCCAGATCAGCGTCCAATCCACTCGTTTTGCGGTCGCGGCTGCGGTTGACATGGAAGCAAACAGTTTACTATTGGGGCAGCGGTGAAAATTTCAGATGATCCCGCGCGTATCGGAAATTTAACGTGGATGGTTAGACGCGGAGCGGAGGGGCAATACGTTATGGGCAATGAATTGAAATGCCGGGCGCGATTCGGCAAGCAGCAGTGCGAAGGCAAAGCGCTGTTGGAGACCAGCGAAATTATATTTCGCGGCGATTTTCGATTGAAAATTCCATTTACGACGATTCAATCGATCAAGGTCACGCAAGGGAATTTGGAGTTGAAAACGGCCGATGGATTGGCCGTTTTCGAGTTAGGCCCCGCGGCGGAAAAGTGGCGCGAGAAGATTCTGCATCCGAAGTCTCGAATCGAAAAATTAGGAGTAAAAAACGGTGCCAAAGTCGCGCTCATTGGTTTTGGAAACCCGGGTGATAACTTCCTCAGCGAACTTGACGATCGTACCAAGGCTGTTTCCTACGATAAAGTGCAGCCGGACACGGAATGGATTTTCTTGAAGGCCGAGACACTGAAGGGGCTCGCGCAACTTGGCAAAATCGCAAAAGCCATGCGGGGTGCGACGGCGTTGTGGATCGTTTATCCCAAAGGGCAGTTGAAGATTACGGAAAGCGATGTGCTGGACGCTGGACGCGCCGCAGGACTGAAAGACATAAAGGTCGTTGGATTTTCCGTTACCCACACCGCGCTGAAATTCGTGATTCCAATTTCGCAGCGTTAGTTCCACCTCCGATTCGGCAACTCACTTTCGATTCGTGTGGAAATCGCGGCTAAGTTCGTGTTTCGCGACGGCGAGTTCGTGTCTATCATGACCGCATGAGCGAACTGCTCAATGTTCGCGCGCTGACGGTGGACCTGCCCACGGCCCGGGGATGGGTGCGCCCGGTGAACGAAGTGTCTCTGCGCATCCGTGCGGGAGACTCGTTGGGATTAGTGGGCGAATCTGGCAGCGGAAAAACTATGCTGGCGCTGGCGTTGATGGGCTTATTGCCGCCGGGCGCGAAAACGGGTGGCGAAGCGGTTCTGACTCCCGCGAATGCGGAGCCGCAGAATTTGGCAAGATTAGATGAGTCGCGCTGGCGGAGGCTTCGCGGGCTGGATGTCGCCATGATTTTTCAGGAGCCGATGACTTCGCTGAATCCGGTGATGCGCGTCGGCGACCAGATAGCGGAAGCAATCCAAGCGCATCACACAAAAATGAACGCGCAGGATGTGCATCGTTGGGTGCTGGAGGCGCTGCGGCTTGCCGCGGTGCCGGAGCCGGCGATTCGCAGCAAACAGTTTCCGCACCAGTTGTCCGGCGGACTGCGGCAGCGCGTAATGATTGCGATGGCGATTGCGGCTGGTGTGAGCGATCCTTCGGTCGAAACCACGCCGCTGGAGCATCGCGTGGCAGGTGAGCCACTGACCAAGCCGCGATTGCTGATCGCGGATGAGCCGACGACCGCGCTCGACGTTACGGTGCAGAAACAAATTCTGGAACTGCTGGACACGCTGCGGCGAAGGCTTGGGCTGGGGTTGCTGTTTATTACACACGACCTCGGGGTGGTCGCGCGCGTGGCCGATCGCGTGGCGGTGATGTACGCGGGACGCATCGTGGAAGAAGGTCCGGTTGGCGAGGTGCTGGGAGTGCCACGGCATCCGTACACACAAGGATTGATCGCAGCGTCGCCTACACTGGTTCGCGGGAAGCTTGCTCCCATTGCGGGAACCGTGCCGCAACTCTCTGCGCTGCCTCCGGGCTGCTCGTTTGAACCGCGCTGTCCGGTGCGACTGCCGCAGTGCCAGGCTGCGGTTCCTGAGCTACGCGCAGCGGGTTACATGCATGGGGCGCGATGTGTTCTGGTCGGCGAAGAAGTGACGCAAGACTTGCGATGAAGCAGCGCAAAAATCACGGTGACAATTCCTTCTGTGGAGTTCACCGCCGGCTGAAATCTCGATGGAGGATGTGATCCCCAGCCTTCTTGAAGTACGGGCGCTGAGCAAAAGCTATCGCCGCGGCGGTGGCGCATTTGCGCGTGACGCGGAGGGGGCACGCTTTGTTGCTGTGAACAATGTGAGTTTTACCGTTGCGCGCGGGGAGACGTTTGCGGTGGTTGGCGAGAGCGGTTGCGGAAAGACCACGCTGGCGCGGATCTTGCTGCGGCTAATCGAGCCGGATGGCGGCGCGATTGTGTTTGACGGGCGCGAATTGATGGCGCTCGGACGCGCAGAGTTGCGCTCCCAGCGGCGCGAGATGCAGATGATTTTTCAGGATCCGTTTGCTTCGCTCGATCCGCGCATGCGGGTAGGAGAAATTGTTGGCGAGCCGCTGGCTGTTCATGAGCCGAAACTGTCCGGGACGATGCGACGCGAACGCAGCGCGGCAATTCTTGAGCGTGTGGGGCTTGGCAGCGATGCGATGCGTCGTTATCCGCACGAATTTTCCGGGGGCCAACGTCAGCGGATTGGAATTGCGCGAGCGTTGATTTTGCGGCCGAAGCTGATTGTGGCGGACGAACCGGTTTCGGCGCTGGATGTTTCGGTGGGAGCGCAGGTGTTACTGCTTTTGCAGGAACTGCAGAGTGAGTTCGGGCTCACCTACGTATTCATCTCGCACAGTTTGCCGGTAGTGGCGCAACTGGCCACACGCATTGCGGTGATGCGCGCGGGGAGTTTTGTCGAGGTGGGCGAAGCGGAACAAGTGCTGCACCATCCTACCCACGAGTACACGCGGGAGCTGCTTTCCGCGGTGCCGGCGCTTTCGGGCGCCTAAGTTTGGTCTATTAGCTGGCACTCATCTGCATCTCCAACTATGATGTGCGCGTTTTCATGAAGGAGGTTCAATGTCCAGTGCTCCCATGTCCGTGCCTGAACCGGAGACAGAAATCAGTCCAGTCGGTCGAATCACGGGCGTGATTGTTAGTCCAAAGCAAACATTTGCGGATATTGCGCGGCGGCCTACCTGGGTCGCGCCGTTTCTGTTGCTTTCTTTGTTGAGCGTAGTCGTGGGCGGGCTATTGGGCCAGAAAACAGACTGGCGCAGTTTTTTTGAACGGCAGATGAGCAAGAGCGCACGTTTCGATCAAATGTCGCAGGCGCAGAAAGATGAAGTGCTCGATAAACAAGTCGCGTACGCCCCGAAACTTGCGTTTGCGTTCGGCCTGCTGGGTGTGGCGATCAGCATTTTGATTGTGGCGCTGGTGTATTGGGGAGCGTTCGAGCTTTTTACAGGCGCCGCGCTTGGCTTCAACAAATCTTTTGCCATCACGTCGCACGCGTTTGTGCCGTTGATCATCAGCAGCGTGTTGGCGATTGTGATTTTGCTGATCAAGCCGCGCGGCGATGTGGACCCGGAACATTTTCTGGCAAGCAGCGTGTCGGCATTTTTGCCGGACGGCGCGCCGCGCTGGCTCGAAGCGCTGGGGCAGTCGCTGGAAGTATTCTGGATCTGGAGCCTCGCGCTAGTCGCCATCGGCTTTTCCGCGGCCAATCCGAAAAAAATAAAGCCCGGCAGTGCATTCCTGACGGTATTTGGCATCTGGGGAGTCTGGGTGCTCGGTAAAGTCGCATGGGCGATGTTCTAACCGCGCTGCTGGTAAACTGCCACAGTGAGTTTTTCCTTTACGGTAAAAAAGATTGATGCCACGGGTGCGACTGATGCACGCCGTGGAACGCTTACTACACCGCACGGTACGATCGAGACGCCGGTATTCATGCCGGTGGGAACCGCCGCAACCGTCAAAGCTCTACGCCACGAAGCGCTGGAAGAGCTCGGCGCGGGCATCATCCTCGCGAACACTTACCATCTTTATTTGCGGCCTGGGCATGCATTGATCCAAAAAATGGGCGGCTTGCACCGGTTCATGTCCTGGCAGGGTGCCGTCCTTACGGACTCCGGCGGCTACCAGGTATTCAGCCTTTCGGACTTCCGAAAAATAACCGACGAGGGCGTAAAGTTTCGCTCGCATCTCGATGGCTCAGAGCATCTGTTGACTCCCGAAAAAGCCGCTGAGGTTCAACTCGCTCTGGGGTCGGACATCGCGATGGTGCTGGATGAATGTATCGAGACGCCGGCGCCGCGCGACAAGGCAGAGGCCGCGCTGGTGCGTACGACTTTATGGGCAAAACGCGCGAAGGCGTATTTCCAGACAAACCAAAATCCGGGCAGTGGCCAGCAGAAGCAATGGCAATTCGGCATCGTGCAGGGTGCGACGTTCGCGGACCTGCGCCGGGAGAGCGCGCGGCAACTATTGGAATTGGATTTTCCGGGGTATGCGGTGGGCGGGCTCGCCGTGGGTGAGCCGCATGATGTGACGTGCGAAATGGCGGGCGAGGTGACTGCACTACTGCCGAAAGATCGGCCGCGATATTTGATGGGGGTCGGCAGGCCGGAACAACTTGCCGATTACGTGGCGCTGGGGATCGATATGATGGACTGCGTATTGCCCACGCGCGCGGCGCGGCACGCGTGTTTGTACACCAGCGAAGGCCGGGTCATTATCAAGAATGCGCGCTACGCGGAGGACAGCAGGCCGATCGATCCGAGTTGTAGTTGCAGTGTTTGCAAGCGCTACACACGAGCGTATCTGCGGCATCTTTTTCTCGCGGGAGAAATCACGGCGGCGATGCTCGCAACCCATCACAATATCCACTTTTACCTTGACATAATGGGGCAAATCCGCGAGGCTATCGAGTTTGGGAATCTCGCAAAATTCTCAATAGACATGCGTGCGCGGTATACTGCAGGTCCTGCTTGAACGCCAGCCAGTAAGCTAAAAGAGGGGCGGCCAGATGCTGGGCGGTGAGGCCAGCAGGCGGCTTTAAAGGCCGCGTTATCGGGCCGCTACCATCCAAGAGAATGGCGGGGATCGCAGCGGAGAAAAAGCCGCGGCGACTTTTTTTTTTGTCTTTT
>CAXMLS010000166.1:0-2955 GCA_964194235.1 uncultured bacterium
CCGACGTAAAATAATCCGGCGGAAGATCGTTGCCCATGCCGTCGCGTTCATTCACGTTCACCCACACCGCGCCGGTCGTAGGTTCAATCCCGATGCCGCTGGGATTTCTTAGCCCGGTCCCATCCAGCTAACCCTCACCGTCAATTAAAAAACTTGCCGCCCCCGACGCAAAGAGACGCCACCCTGTAATCTCAGATCTCAGAAGGACTGTTGTGTCCTCAAGCGACAAATAGAGTGCCCTCTTACCCGTTGTTAACAGTTGCCTCTTTATCTGCGTCTATCCTTCACAGCTAGTGTTTGAGCCCGAAGCTGAACTGTGGCACGCAGTTTGACTTCAGTACTCGAATCATGCAGTTTCCGTCGGTGACCGTGCGACCTGACATTGGATCCTCCGACGACGTTTCGCTGATCAGAGCCGCGCAAAACGGTGACCGCACCGCTTTCGGACGGTTGTATGACGGGTACGCGCGAATGGTACACGGGATTCTCCTGGCGCGAGTCCCATTCAGCGAGGTAGATGACTTGGTTCAGGACGTTTTTGTACGGGCGCTTCCGCGACTCCATACCTTGCGTGACATAGGAAGGTTTGGAGCCTGGTTGGCGGCGATCACGCGTAACTGTGCCAATGATTATCATCGTCAATCGCGAATAACGGTCGAGTTCACCCACGATTCAGTGGACGACAAAGTTGCCAGTAAGATGACCGGCAACCCAGAGGCGGCGGCCGCATCGATCCTCTCCGTTATTCGTCGCTTGCCGGAGGCTTATCGAGAGACGTTGATGTTGCGTCTGGTAGAGGGCATGACTGGGCCGGAGATTGCCGCGCGTACTGGGATGACACCGGGTTCAGTCCGCGTGAATCTGCATCGCGGCATGCAGCAGCTTCGCGAAACGCTAGGGGTAGCTTCATCTAAACGCGAGGTTCCGGGGGAAGAGCCATGAGGGACGATTATCTATGGGACGGCTCTGGCGAGCCTGACCCCGAGATTCAAAGACTAGAAAAAATTCTGAGAAGATTCCGCCATAATCGTCCGACTCCTGCATTTGCCGGCGTGCAACTTGGCCAACCGGCCAAGCCGCGACTCTGGCAAGGGATTTGGTTCCCGCGACTGGCAGCCCTGACTGCTACTCTCCTGGTGATTGCTGCGGCGGCTTTCGTTTTTCGTCGGCCGACTCCGACCCATCCTTTACAACCTGCGTGGGACGTAACGTTAGTGGCGGGAACTCCGCGGATAGGACCTCAGGCAATTGTCGCAAGCGGAGGCCGGGGAAGGTTGGGAATCGGGCAGACACTCGAAACCGACGGCCGCTCGCGAGCGCGAATCAGGGTAGAAGAAATTGGCCAGGTGGATGTTGAACCAGACACGCGTCTACGCTTGCTCAAGTCGGACTCGGGACAGAAGAGGCTGGCTCTAGACCGCGGGACGATTCACGCGACAATCTGGGCTCCGCCGGGTAAGTTTGTCGTTGATACCCCTTCCGCCATGGCAGTGGACCTTGGTTGTGCCTATACCCTGCAAGTGGACGATTCCGGCACTGGTCTCTTGCGCACAACCCTCGGCTGGGTAGGTTTCCGGCTCGAAGATCACGACGCCTTCATTCCAGCCGGCGCGGCGTGTGCAACCCGCCCGAAGATCGGACCAGGCACACCTTACTTTGAAGATGCGTCCGAGCCATTTCGTGCAGCTTTGTCCAAGTTCGACTTTGATGCTAGCGCGCCCGCGCAGCGCAGCGCCGCGCTCGCCATCGTCCTGGCGCAGGCTCGCAAGCGCGACGCGCTCACGCTTTGGCATCTACTCTCACGCACAAGTGGCTCTGAGCGCAGTCGTGTCTACGATCGCATGGCTACTCTAATTCCTCATCCGCCGGGTGCGACACGAAAAGGGACATTACATCTCGTCCCAGCAATGCTCGATTTGTGGTGGGACCAGCTTGGCATCGGCGATATGTCCTTCTGGCGCACTTGGCAGCGTTCGTGGTCCGAACGCGGAGAGATCAAAAAATAAATTGCTCACATCTTTGTTAACAACCCTGCCTTCCCGGGCGTCTTGTTCCCTGAACGAAGAAGTAGCTCTAAACGAGTAGGAGGAAAGCATGAAACTCTGCATGTTCAGTTCATCGCGATTTGCTGCTGGCATTTTGGCAGCCTTGCTGTGCCTTGCCGTACCCGCGGTAGCAGGGCCCCCGCTTATCTGCCATACGATAGATATCGGATCAGCGCAGTCTTTGCCGTGGACAAGCACCACCTGGAATCTTTCGGGGCATGAGAAATATGACGTCACTCGCCTGGTCGCCGATACGCTCACTCTGCTCAATGCCAATACCCCCGTGTTGGTGCGTATGGAAACTCTGCGTCGCGCGACGCTCTATGCGTTTGCACAACATAATTCACCAATCGCCAAGGAATTACTACTAAAGCTCGAGGCCCGCCGCAAGGCCAACGAGCGAGACGCACTAGCCGCATTCGACGTCGGCTATCTGGTCGAATCCTACAAAGAGGCCAATTGGCTTCTTCAGCATGCAAATTCTCCGTACGGTTCGATTCGGACCGAGCGGCCAAATCCGGCCACGGGTGTGGACGGGTATGGCTTGGTGAAAAAAGCTATAAGCATGCGCGGACAAGATGCGGAAATGGAGTTTGCAGCCGCACTGATCGTGGCCGGTTGTGCGGGAGGATCACAAACCGTTCGCCTGGAACACCTGAAAAAAGCGCTGGCCGGGGCGAAAGAAGATCCTCTTCTAGCTCAGAACCTCACCAGCCATGAAATGATCGCAAAAGCCGAGATAAAGTGAATGATCTCTAGGGGCTCATTCCCTGAGTGCGGTTGCAAAGTAGATGAGCCCCTAGAAGAGTTCGATAAGCGCGTTGCAGAACCCTCTCTTTAATACTCTGTGCCTACTTCCCCGCCGCCACCCGATAAACCACTCCCGCCGCATCATCCGAAACCAGCAATG
>CAXMLS010000167.1:0-1941 GCA_964194235.1 uncultured bacterium
CCCGCCGTATCGCCAGCGCCATGACGGAAACCTCCGCCCGGAAGCGCGCGGTTGGCACGCACCCAGCGCGTTGCGCGAATAGCTTCCTCAAGCGTCGCGCGATCACCTGTAGCTGCGTAGAGTGTGACCAGCCCGTTGATGGCCCAGCCGTTCTCGCGCGCATACAGATGTTTATCCACTCGAGGTATTCCAAGCTTGCGGCGCTGCGCGTCGCCAAGCGCGAAATATTCCGCGCTGTGTTTGCCCTCCACCAAATCCGCATCCTGGCTGGTATAAAAAGCGCCGACAGGAGCCTGCAGAAATGTCTTCAGATAGCGGCGAATTTCCTCCGCTGCATGAAGATACTGCGGATCGCGCCACGTCGCGTAAGCCAGCGAATACATCCGCAGATTTTCCGCCTGCATCTGCATAATTTTTTCAAAGTGCGGCGAATTCCAGTCCCCGCCCGTGGAGTATTGATAGACGCCGCCCCACGCCGGATCGAGCAGGTGCCGTTGTTCCGTAAGGGTCTGGCGCGCCATATGCTCGGCGCGCGCGTCCTTCTTCAGTCGCGCCAGCTTCATCGCATATTCCACCGAATCCCAATCCAGGAATTTCTGGTCCGTGCCCCAGCTGCCATGTTCGCTGTCGTATCCGCTGTAAAAATGTTTAGTCAGCTCCGCGCGCAACTCGGGAGTCAGCAGCGTATCCCCGGTCAATTCCACTTTGCGCTCGGGTTGCACCGATGGTCCGGGCGTGGGATCGTCGATAATCGCTTGCAGCATCGAAGCCATCTCGTCCGGCGCCAGATAGCCCTGGCGTTTGACGATTTCGTGGCCATCGCCGTCGAGAACCACCGTAGCCGGCCAGCCGAATTCCTCGTAGCGATTCGAAAGGTCTGGACGTGAATCCTGGTCGACTTTCAGCGTGATGTAATGTGCCTGCAGCAATTTAATTACTTGCGGATCCCTGTACGTGTTTGCGTCCATCACATGGCACCAGTGGCACCATACCGCCTCCAGGTCTAGCAGCACGAAGCGGTGCTGGCTCTTGGCTTCCGCGAAAGCCGCATCGGACCACGGCCGCCAGTTCAGTCGGCTACCGCTGTGCGCGGCATCCGGCCCAGAACTCTGCGCGGAAGCTGCGCAGGCTATAAGTAAGAGCACGGGAATGATGAGCGCTTTTGTTTTCATAGTGTTCGTTTCAACCGCCTGTCCTTAATACGTTTTGGGCGCCAAACCAGATGCCGTGACACTCTTTCACGGTCATCGCTTCATCCATCGATTTGCCGCATTTAATCAGGTTTCTTGACCGCCCCAATTCGCCCCTGTTATTGTGGGAAGTTACTCTGGCCACGATTTTCTTGCTGTAGCGGCCAGGCTCCTGTGGAGGGAGCGTTTCCCATCGTGGCTCTGACCAAACTGGTTGTTCGCGGCGCTAGGCAGCACAACCTCAAAAATATCGACGTTGAGATTCCGCGCAATTCGCTGACGGTCATCACCGGACTTTCCGGCTCCGGCAAGTCCTCGCTGGCATTCGACACCATCTACGCGGAGGGCCAGCGGCGGTACGTGGAATCTTTGTCCGCGTATGCGCGGCAGTTTCTCGATCAGATGGAACGCCCCGAGGTGGACGTTATCGAGGGGCTGTCGCCGTCCATCGCCATCGAGCAGAAAACTACTTCGCGTTCGCCGCGGTCCACCGTCGGCACCATCACGGAAATTTACGACTACCTCCGCGTGATTTACGCCTCCGTCGGCACTCCGCATTGCCCCAACTGCGGCAAGCCCATCACCCGGCAATCCAGTGAGCAGATTGTTCAGTCCATCCTGCACGGTGAACTCTGCCAGCCTGAAGACCGCATCATGATCCTTGCGCCGATCGTCCGCGGAAGAAAAGGCGCCTACCGCAAAGAATTGGAAAAGTTTGCGCAGGATGGTTACTGTCTCTTATACACATCTC
>CAXMLS010000168.1:0-3061 GCA_964194235.1 uncultured bacterium
AGATGTGTATAAGAGACAGTGACAGTACTGTGTCTTCAAAGTTTGTCGTCGAGTCTCGCGCGGCTTCTTCCATCCGGATCTTCCCTTCTCCGCGACCATTAAATACTAAGCAGCCATCATTTCGAGCAAAAATTCGCCGTTTCTTCCTTGCAGGAACCTCGGAGCAGGCCACATTCCGCGCTTGCCGAACGTTTCTAAAAGAATCTTGCAATGCCGGCCTTTGTTAAGTAATTCGTCTGCTAACAGAAGAGCTGTCAGCCCCACTTGGAAATTTTTCCTCGCGAGACATACGGTTCGCACGGTCGTTTCCTGCCATCCAGGGACAAGCTTACCCATAAGAAGCATCGCCTTCAGCACCAGCATTTCCGTTTGCCGGACACCATCGGGTTCCGCGGCACTAAGTTGAGTGCGCAAATCCCAAAGTGCGGCTCCCCAGATCGTGCCGTTGGAATGAGCGTCAGCTGTTGGTCCGATGTCGTAATCCGCCATGGTTTTGGATGAGGTCAAGCTACGAACATGAATCTCGTGGTCGTCGTGACGTCGGTGCAAAATCCAGATGTGAGGAGTACCCAGCTCCGTTGCTGCCCAGAAATCACATGTGCCTTCGTCCATGGCAGTTTTTCGGTTGCTCTGCTGGCTAACAGAACGCATATCGTTTGCCCGAAAGTCAGCCGTGTGCCGCGTGATGTGGTGTCCATACTCGTGATAAATAATTCCTGCGTTGTGCGATGCGTTGGCCCGATAACGCCCGCCCACCGCATCCGCCAGCGCACCGTGCTTGACTAATTGTCGGCCAGGGCCTAAATGGATTTCTCCATTCGGCGAAAGGGGCTGGTGCTCAAACAAATCGAACCTGTGAGCCGGCAACCGGTAGTGGCCTCCTTGAAATGGTACCCACCTATCGTCCCTCCTCACTCCATCACGCCTGCCACTGTGGTCTGTGGCAGCATGGTGGGCCGTTACAATTGCTGTAACGCGCGGAAGAGGAGGACTTCCTAATTCGTTAAGTAGCTCATTGACGTGCGTTGCAATGCGGTCGAGATGGAAATATGTGTTGACCTCTCCGAACCGTGATGCCTGAATGTAACGCCACCTGAAATCCGGTTCGGCAAGGATGATCTTGTCTATTCGCCCGCCGCCGCGCCCCGGTTCAAATAAGTAGTTACCCTCTGCGTCGGGCTGCGCATTACCCAGAGGAACTGCATGCGCACTGTCCCCACGTGGATCGGGTTCGTAGACCGCACCTCCATTTCGTACGCATACAAAGCGACCAGACAGACATGTGCTTTCTTCCCTGTCTGCATCTAGATGTAACAGGGGCTCAACGCTAGCAGTCAAACGTCCGTACAATCCGACAGCGGAATTATGAGTCCAGAGATAAACGCGGCCGCTGCTACTCACCTTCGGGATTGCGCTTCCGGCCCACCAACAATATCAAAAAGAATGGGAGCGCCATGAGAAGCTATTTCGGTTAGACGAGGATTCAACGCGCCGCTCTGCAACTCACTGGCAGAAAAGCATGCCAGCCCAGTCGCTGATTGTGTCTCTCTAATGCCGAGCGGGGTCATGGAAACTACTCCGCTGATCGCCACCGGCTCAATGCCCCAGCGTTCTAGTATGCTGACACCGCCTGCTGCCGCGAGAGGATCGCCAGCGGCGAAAATCCAATAATCTACACTTGAAGTGAAGCTGGGATGCTGAAGTAGTGCTGCCGTTTCACACTCAAGCAGACCGTCCGCAATCTCCACGACCACCCATGAGGCGCCTGCCACGCCGGCATGCGAAATGAGCAGGTCGTATAGGCGGAGCAGTTCATCGAGCGTCGATAAATACGTTGAAGGAAACCCGCCGTCAACAAAGTCCAGCGCCACGCAAGCGCCTGCATCAAGCATATTCCAGGTGTCTTTCCCGGTAGCCGTGCCGGTCAGCTTAATGCCTGCCACCGGATGTCCTTGCTTCCGCAATCCCATGATGATGCTCATCACCGTATGCGTCTTTCCGGCATCCATCGAGGTTCCGCAAACGACGACGACTTGCGGCTTGACGGGGGAATGCGCAGGAGAGAGAGCAAAATCCCGTAAGTTAAGGGGATATCCACTTTCATCTCCGATGGCGCCGAGCAAGGAAAGCTTGCTGGGGTCGGCCGCCTTCGCGTGTTTACTGTAGACTAATCCGCAAAGACCACCCATGGAAAGCAAATCACACGAGTCCCCGTTTGATTTTGCATAACCTTCAAACTGAAGCGTTGCATAACGGTTTCCGAAAACGACTCCAAGAAAATCTCCTTCATGTAGGTTGCAACGTCTGCCATTCGCCAGTTCCAGCGTGGCATTCTTGCCGATTTTCTCGAGTTTCGCGAGTGCGATGTCGCCGGCTTGCGGAGAGACAGGGTAAGGCAGCAAAGTGACCATGCGTGCCCGCGGGACCCTGCGCAAGGCATACGAAACCCGCATATTCACCATCATCTCGTTCAGCGGAACGGTCATGAATAACTCCGGATACAATTATCAGCGCCGACCAGGACAGCGTGCACTACCTTTGGGCGTTAATTAGCATGCCTTTGTTTTCAAAGGCGCAAAGACGTCCGATTATTCAGCTGGGTAATTGCTGGGGGGACAGAATGCAAGAGTAACACGCGTCCCATTAAGCAAATACTATAAAGTTGCCACAACAATTGAAATGGTAAGGTGGTACTAGAACTGTCGATATGGTCATAGGTCTTGGATAGAATCAGGAGTCGTTATCGTCTACTTGAAAAAATAAAATGTTTCGCGCCAGTCGAAGGTGTCCTCGGCACCGCGTGTGCCTAGGCCGGACAACTCAGGCCATACGCACGAGTGACTGCCCCCCTTTGCTTTTTGTGTCGTGCTTTGTGTCGTAACCCCTGCATCCCTAACCATGTCGCGCGGGCGCGCTTGGGCTCACTCCGTGCGATAGTCCGAGGCCGCATGACGTTTCCAGCCAGTAAAACATTGCCTGTTCTTATCGCTTCAACTTCTTCGGTGTCGCGCCCTGTCGGACAGGCTTGAGATTTGACACGGTGGAGGTCTGGGGTTCGAGT
>CAXMLS010000169.1:0-1833 GCA_964194235.1 uncultured bacterium
AGGAACGGAAGAGCATTAAAACGGAAGTCGAGCGGCAGCCCATCCTGCAGGGCCGGGAAATCACGCTGACCTGCAAAGACGGCACAACCATCATCTGCCTGAACACCGCGGCAGCAGTCCGCGACAGGACTGGCAAGGTGATCCGCTACCAGGGCGCGCTGATGGACGTCACCGGCCGCCGCGAAATGGAGCGCAGGTTACACCAGCAGCAGGAATTTGCCCGCCGGCTGATCGACAGTTTCCCGGACCTTATCTTCGTTCTCGACAACGCCGCCAATTACACTTTTGTCAGCCCGCGCGTTGAGGATGTTTTGGGATTCCACCCGGAAGAAATACTTCAGCTGGAACTCGGCGGACGCACGCATCCGGAAGACCGTGCAATCTTGCGCGCCATGTACAATTCCACGCTCGCCGGCAACCGCACGTCCGATTCGCTGGAAGTACGCGTGCACAATAAACAGGGAGAGTGGCGCCAGTTGCGCTGCAATTTCAGTCCGCTGTTCGATGAAATGGACAAAATCGATGGCGTGATTATTTCCGGCCGCGATGTAACCGACGTGAAACGCCTCGAAGAGCAGCTCATTCAGGCCGAAAAGCTTGCGGCCATGGGTCAGATGCTCGCCGGTGTTGCCCACGAGCTGAACAATCCGCTCACTGCAATTCTCGGCGTTACCGAACTACTGCGCGAGCGGGAAGGTTCGGATGATGCTACGAAGCACCAACTGGAGTTAACGCACCGCCAGGCCCGCCGCGCCGCGCGCATCGTGCAGAACCTGCTTGAATTCTCCCGGCCGGCCTCCACGCAAAAAAGGCCGCTCGATGTGAATGTACTGGTCGAACGCACGCTGCAGTTACAGGAACATTCGCTGCGCAAAAACAACATCCAGGTGGATTTTCAGCCGCAGCGAAACTTGCCGGAAGTAGCCGGCGACGCCAACCAGCTCATCCAGGTCATTTTGAATCTGGTGACCAATGCCGAGCAGGCTATTCATGAAGTTCGCGATCATGGCCGTATTGCAATTCGTTTGAGCCTCCTGGCCGGGCGCATATCCATTGCGGTTCAGGATGACGGCGTAGGCATTCGTTCCGATGCCTTGCCGCGAATTTTCGACCCGTTCTACACCACCAAGCGACCCGGTGGGGGCACTGGCCTCGGGCTCAGCATCTGCATGTCCATCGTGCGCGAGCATGCTGGAAATCTCTATGCCAAAAGCCTGCCGGATGGCGGCTCCATCTTCACCGTCGAGCTTCCCATTATGTCCGTGCCTGGCGCCGGCGCGACCGCCTTAAAGAACACAGAGAATATTTCTTCCCCGATAGCTCCGTCAGCTGCACTTCCAGACGGTCCACACAGCGGTGCGGTTCTGGTGCTGGATGACGAAGAAAGCATCCGTATGCTGCTGGAAGAGGGTTTGATGGCGCAAGGGCTACACGTGGATTGCGCTGCCACGCCAGAAGGGGCTATCGCGCTCGCCGCAAGTCGCACCTACGACGTCCTGCTGTGCGATTTAAATCTTTCCGACGGCAATCGCGGCAAATTGAATGGACGAGAGGCCGCGGAGCGCGTTCTGTCCGCTTCCCCAGCAGACAAGCCGCGAGTCATCTTTATGACCGGCGATTTCGTGGATCCCGACGCGACGGTCGGCGCTGGTGAATCTCGTTTGCTGCAGAAGCCGTTTCGAATCGCAGAGGTACTCGAACTTATTCAGGAAGTCACTTTGTCGAAGAGGCTGGAAAAGGTGAAGAGCTAGCCGGGTTGCCGCGTCAGGAAAGTGGGCTAGGGCTTTGATGACTCCGGGGTTTTTGTTCGGACGTATCTTCCTCTCCTAAACT
>CAXMLS010000170.1:0-3493 GCA_964194235.1 uncultured bacterium
ACCTGACCATTCCTGCGATTCCACCCATCTGCCATAAAAAAAACGAGACGCCCGCCACTGAGCATGCAAGGGCCAGAGCGAACGAAGAATAAAATTTGTTTCGGTCAATCTTCCAAATAAATTTGGACGGTGTAGAGCGCTGAAAAACCGAATTATGAATAAGATGGTAGGCAAGAAGTCCCGCAGCGTTCAGAGCCGCCATATAGCCGAGCCAATCTCGCCAATCCCCTGATAATGGCAGATCATTGTTTACGCCAAATCGGTCCCAGCTAACGTGAAGAATCGGTGTCACGAAACATCCATAAAATGCAATGCAGGCAATAATAGCTTTCGGATCGAAGAGGTCCAGCCGCCCACGCAACCATCGAACCACGTCCACACCGGCAAGAACGCCACACATCATGAGAGGCAGGAGAACCAATGAACGAGCCCCTTACTCGACAACGTGAAAATGAGAGTGGCGATAGCAACGCAGGCACCCGAAATAACATAATCTGATCGCTCACGCGCTCGCGCGCGTCGGCGGCTGACCTGGCCAGGAATTAACCGGGCAGAAATGTTGTCGCGAATCATCACTGTGGGTTAAACATGTATAGCGACCTGCACGTCGGGAAAGTGACGGCAAGTGAAATTCGAGCATCGCCGCCTAGCTTTTCTACAACTAACACCAAAGAAGTAGGAGACAGAATTTTATCTTGCACTGATACCAGGCAGATTTCCCGAGTAGAGATTCGTGAGCATTGTAAGGCTACGGTCGATGGAAAAACCGGTTTGCAGTATGGCTTGCGTGGCCGCCTGCACGTCGAGTTTACCGCGATCCATCAGTTCAAGAGTCTTTTTAGCCCATTCTTCCGGTCCCAGCGAAAGTGGGAGTTGGACTATTTGTTGAGGCAATATATAGACCTCCTCGGTTATTGCACTGGAAAATACGCAAGGAAGCCCGGCGGCTTGGGCTTCAATTAGCGAGATCGGAAGTCCCTCCCATAAAGAGGGGAATACAAAAGCGTCCATACAGGCGCGAATTACGAAGGGGACATCAGTGCGAGTGCCGAGAAAATGCGTATTTTCTCGAAGGCCCATTCTATTGACTCGAGCTTCCATCGCAGCACGGAGCGGTCCGTCTCCAATCAACAAGAAATGAATGTTGGGCCGACGTTTTAGTATTTCAGCCGCAATCGCGAGAAAGAAAACGTGGTTCTTGGCAGCCACGAAGTTGCCCACATGTCCGACGATGCTCGGGCCGAGCGGAAGACCGATTTTCGCTCGCCATACATTTGAATCAACGGTAGTCCGAAAATCCTTGAGGTCAATACCATAATGAAGTATCGCAATGCGACGATCGTTCTTCCAATCGATGAATAAATCGCAGGCGGCTTCGCGAGATGCTGCCAATCCATGAGTTGAGTGACGTCGGATCAAACGCTTCATTAGGAAGCGGTAGGTGCGACGAACAGCAGTGCTGGATTTTCCATCATGACTGTTATGGCTGTGCGCTACCCGTATTCGAACTCCTGCCAGGCGAGCCCAGCGTAGCAACACGCCGGAAAATGCATGGACGTGACTGTGAACTACATCGTATTGGCCCTGGCGCAAAATTTCACGGAAGCAGCGGCTAAATTTCCAAAGGTTTTGAGAGATTGGACACCAAAGTACTTTGGCTCCCAATTTTTCTACTTCTGGGGCGAATAATCCGGCGTGGCCTCCGAAAGTGCAGAAATCGAACTGAAAGCTTTTACGGTCGAGCGATTTCAGAAGAAGCAGCAACCAATTCTGAACACCTCCCGGATTGAGAGTGCCCAAGCAATGAAGTATTTTTATTGGCCTTGGCATGTGGATTACAGATTGGCCTTAGCGTGGTTCGGATTGGCGGTTCGATTTCACTCCGTAAGAACCAACATCGCGTACCCACCCAGTAAGCGAGCAGTGAATTTGATGCTGAACTTCGATACTAGAACCCGAATTAAATTACCAATGCGTCGGCGGGTCGTCTTTCCAGGATTAGCAATCGCACTGTCCGTAATCATCCAGTCAACGACGCGATGTCCCGTATGCTGAAGCGCTTTAAGTGCCGTCTCAATGGTAAATAGGTGTAGATGGCCATCGCTGTCCCAACTGTTTATCCCTCGCAACATCACTCTTAAGTGGGCGTCCAATGGGATGTGATAAAGCTTCCAGTGGCCTTTTTGTCTGGCATTTCGCAGGAACGAAAAGTAGTCCTCAACGTGCTCAATCACGTCCATTACCAATACCAAGTCGTATTTTGAAGGATCGGCAAATGCGTCCCCAAGTATAAACTCACAGCAGGGATTCGAGAATCGTGCGCTGATGGCGTGCGCCTGCGGACTTATGTCATAGCCAGTGAAGGTAATATGGCCCGGCAACATCTTTTGAAGTTCCGCAAGGATACCTCCTGCACCACAGCCGATCTCGCAAATGGTATTGGGTTTAACCTCAGTGTGGCGCGCCAGCATCGAGGCGATCCAGCGTGCCTTAAACGGTGAATCCTCCAAATGCCACGTGCCGCCTGTTTTGGCGAGGTAGGTGCCGTCGGTGTAAATGTTTTCCCCGGGGTCCATCGCTTTATCCTCAGTCAGAAAATAGTTCGCACAGAATCTTATAGTTTGGCTTCGGCATGATTAAGTGTCACGTTAAAAGATTGACTGCCGATTGTCGCGTAAATTAGCGCGACTTCGCGGGCGGTTCTTTCCACGTCGAAGAGATGGCAGGCGATTTTTCGGCCTTCGAGTGTCAGGCGATAGGCTTCGTCGCGATTTTGCAGCGAGGAGACGATGGCTGCGGCGAGCGCTTGTGGATTGCGCGGAGGAACCAGCTTGCCGGAGATGCCTTCCTGTACGAGGTCGGGGAGGCCACCGACCTTGGTAGCTACGACGGGGACACCACTGAGAAGGGCCTCGATGGCCGCGAAGGGTACATTTTCCGTGTGCGAGGGCACAACGGCTAAATCGAGGTCGGGATATAGCGACGGAATGTCGGATCGGGTGGGCACGAAATCGAGATAACCGTTGCAGAGACGGTGTCCGAGAGCGCGCAAATGGTTTTCATAGTTGATCGCTCCACCCCATGCGCCGCCAACAATCACTCCGCGAACACCCGGGATTTGTTTTTGCGCGATTTGCAGGGCAGCGATGAAATCTTCGTGGCCTTTGAGGCCGGCAGTCTGTCCGAGAAAACGTTTGGGCGCGTACATGTAGCAAACCATTCCTACCAGAGGTGCGTCAGGCGGCAAGCCCAATTCGCGACGCAAAACATTGGCGCGCACGGTGGTGAACGCATTCACGTCGGTACCGAGGTAAGAAAGAGAAACGCGCGCAGGAGGAATGCCGAGCTGGTGGTACTTGCGTTCGGTCCAGCGGCAGCAGGCGATCCAATGATCCCGCGGACCGGCTAAAGCGGTATCGAGATGCGCGAAAAAAGCGTGCTCGAGATGGAGTATGCCGGGCACCTGAAAAATGCGCGGGATGGGCGAAGACTT
>CAXMLS010000171.1:0-5567 GCA_964194235.1 uncultured bacterium
CGCCGAATTTTTCGGAAGCGCTGCGCTGTGGCGTGGAAATTTTCCACGCGTTAAAAGCGGCGCTGAAAAAGCGCGGTTATTCCACCGCCGTTGGCGACGAAGGTGGCTTCGCGCCCAGCTGCAAATCCAACGAGGAAGCCATCCAGATCGTGCTGGAAGCCATCGAAGCTGCCGGATATAAACCCGGGGAGCAAGTTCGCATCGCCCTCGATCCGGCATCGAGCGAGTTCTACGACAAATCCAGCGGCGCTTATGTTTTCAAAAAGTCCGACAAGTCTTCCCACACCAGCAGTGAAATGGCTGCGTACTGGACAAAGTGGGTCGGGAAATATCCTATCGTGTCCATCGAAGACGGTATGGCCGAAGACGATTGGGCCGGATGGAAAGAATTGACGGAAAGTGTGGGCGCCGGAAATTCCGGCAATAAGAGCAATTCATCGAAGAAGTCCATCCAACTGGTTGGGGACGATCTCTTCGTCACCAATACCGAACGCCTGGGCCGCGGAATTACGGAAGGCGTGGCCAACGCCATTTTGATCAAGCTCAATCAAATCGGCAGCGTCACGGAAACCATCGATGCCATCGAGCTGGCGCGCAAGGCGGGATACAATTCCATCATTTCTCACCGGTCCGGCGAAACCGAAGACACCTTCATCGCGGACCTCGCCGTGGCCACCGCCGCGGGACAAATCAAGACAGGTTCCGCAAGCCGTACCGATCGCATCGCCAAATACAATCAGCTGTTGCGCATCGAGGAAGAACTCGGCGCCGCGGCCAGATTCCCTGGAAGCTCTCTCTTCCGGTGATCAAAAACGGCTTAGCATTTTCTTACGAGTCGGCCATCCGGAATACAGCTACTACTGTATGGTCTGTCTGGCGCGTTTCCGCATACTAGCCTGCACGGCCGTCCCTGCACGATCAGATACGATCGGAAAGGAAATTCATCATGTCCTTTGGACTGTACGCCCTCGGATTTTTGATTTTAATTGGCGGACTGATCTACGGCGCCCACCTGATGCACGTCCCGCCGCACTGGATCGCGGTAGGCGCGATTGTGCTCTTGGGCATCGGCATTGTCACCGGCGTACAAAGCACGCGTCAGAAAGATCCTTCCTGATTACTTTGTGAATTCGGATCTCCGCGCGGCGATGGGTTAAAATGCCCGTGGGTCAAACGCCGTGCCGAAATTCGACAAGCACATTTTTATCTGCATGAATCAGCGCGAAGCCGGACACCCGCGGGGTTGCTGTAATCCCACCGGCGAGGGCGAACTACAGCGCCTTTTCAAAACCAAGCTGGCGCAGCGCGGTCTGAAATCCGTGCGCGCAAATAAATCCGGCTGCCTCGATCAATGTGAGCTCGGCCCCACGGTCGTGGTCTATCCGGAAGCGGTTTGGTATGGAAACGTAAAGCCCGAAGATGTTGACGAAATTATCGAGTCCCACATCGTGGGTGGCCATCCAGTCGCTCGCCTCGTCATTTCCGATTCCATCCTGAACACCACGCACAAAAAATAACCGGCTTTTCACACCGCCTTCGCGATCTGGGCATTCCAAACGCTGCGTTCTTCAGGCAGAATGTCTTCCTCTTTTATGGAGCGCGTATGAGTCGCAGTATTTTGGCAGCGTCGGTTTGGCTAACCAGCATCTTGCTCGCGGTGGTCGGCATTTCTAATCTCGCGCACGTCTCCGAGCACGTCTCGGCCGACGAACAATCGCTGGCAGGTTACTCCGCGGAATCTTCCCGCACCGAGCGCCAATGGGAAGAAAAGATGCGTGCCATTCCCACGCCAGAAAATCTTCGCGCCTACATGCAGCGCCTGTCCGCGCGTCCGCATCACGTGGGTTCGCCCTATGACAAGGACAACGCCGAATGGATCGCCGCAAAATTTAAAGAATTTGGGCTGGAGACGCACATCGAGCAATTTGACGTGCTGTTTCCCACGCCCAAGGAACGCGTCGTGGAACTCGTCGAGGGCGGCCCGAAATTTTCCGCCAAGCTTCAGGAGCCGCCGCTCCCACAGGATCCCACCTCCAGCCAGCAATCCGAGCAGCTTCCCACCTACAACGCCTACTCAAAAGACGGCGACGTCACCGCGCCGCTCGTATATGTGAATTACGGAATTCCCGAAGATTACGAGCAACTCGAGCGCATGGGTGTTTCCGTGGCTGGCAAAATTGTAATCGCTCGCTATTACCATTCGTGGCGCGGCATCAAGCCGAAAGTTGCCGCCGAACACGGCGCCGTCGGGTGCCTGATTTATTCCGATCCCCACGAAGACGGTTTCGTGGAAGGCGAAACATTTCCTGCCGGGCTGTGGCGTCCCAAGGATGGCGCGCAGCGAGGCAGCGTGGCGGACATGCCGTTTTATCCTGGCGATCCGCTTACCCCGGGAGTGGGCGCGACCAAAGACGCTAAGCGCCTGAAAATTGCCGACGCCGCCACCATTACTAAAATTCCTGTCCTTCCCATTTCTTACGGCGATGCGCAACCGTTGCTCGAAGCGCTCACCGGGCGCGTTGCTCCAGAGCAGTGGCGTGGCGGACTGGGCATCACCTATCACGTCGGGCCAGGTGCCGCAAAAGTGCACCTGAAAGTGAAATCCAGCTGGGACATTAAACCCGTCTACGACGTGATCGCGAAAATTCCCGGCGCAACTTTGCCTGACGAATGGGTGCTGCGCGGGAATCACCACGACGCCTGGGTAAACGGCGCGGAAGATCCGACGTCCGGAATGGTCGCGCTGTTGGAGGAAGGTCGCGCTCTTGGCGAACTGCTGAAATCCGGCTGGAAGCCCAAACGCACCATTGTTCTGTGCGCCTGGGACGGCGAAGAGCCGGGTCTGCTCGGCTCCACCGAATGGGCGGAAACGCATTACGATGAATTGCGCGCCCACGCTGTCGCCTACATCAACTCCGACAGCAATGGCCGCGGTTATCTGGAGATCGCCGGTTCGCACACGCTGGAAAAATTCAGCAACGATATTGCCGGAGAAATTGCCGACCCGGAAACAAAACTCTCCGCCTGGAAACGCAATCGCCTGCATGAAATCGCGGGAGCAAAATCCGCCGAAGAACGCGAAAAAATTCGCCAGCGTCCCGATGGCCGCATCGATGCCCTCGGTTCCGGTTCGGATTTTACGGCCTTCCTGCAACACGATGGCATCGCCTCGTTGAATATCGGATTCGGCGGCGAAGATGGCAACGGTATCTATCATTCCATTTACGACGATTTCTATTGGTACACGCATTTCAGTGACACCGATTTCAGGTACGGGCGCGCGCTGGCGCAAACGGGCGGCACAGCGGTCTTGCGTCTCGCGGACGCGGAGCTACTACCCTTCGAATTCGGAAATTTTGCCGACACCATGGATACCTATGTGAAAGAACTCAAGACCCTCGCGCAGAAAACGCAAACCGATATTCAGGAGCGCAATCGCGAAATTGAAGAAGGTGTTTTCCAGGCCACCGACGATCCCAAAAAACCTCTGGTTGCACCGGTCGTGGAAAAAGTTCCGCCCTATCTGAATTTCGCGCCGCTGGATAACGCTTCCGGAGCGCTGAATCGCAGCGCGGCGGAGTACCGCAAAGCTTCCGAGAAAATTAATGGCAATGGTGGCAGCGCGCTGGCCTCGGCGTCGCTCGCCGAAGTCAATAAACTGCTGATGGAGAGCGAGCGTAAGCTTGCCAACGCCGAAGGATTGCCGAATCGCCCCTGGTTCAAGCACCAGATTTACGCCCCGGGTTTTTATACTGGGTATTCGGCAAAAACCATGCCCGCGGTGCGCGAAGCGATCGAGCAGAAACAATGGAAACAAGCCGAGGAGGGCATTGTCGTCGTGTCGCGTGTGCTGGAAGATGAGGCCACCTTGATTTCGGCGGCTGCCGCGAAACTCACCGCAGCGGCCCACTAGACTTGGTTCGTTGATTTGCTGATTTGCCGGCTACTGCCGAAATTCGTCGAACGCGTTTTCATTTTAAATATTCGTAAAATATCTCGTTTGTGGAGCACCCGCTATTCCTTCGTACAATCTGGCGCTGATCGGTTTTGGCAATGTGGGCCGTGCGTTTTTGCGTACGCTCATCCAAAAAGAAGTAGAGTTGCGCAGACGTTATGACCTCAGTTGGCGGCTCACTGGCCTGGCAACGAGGCGCGCCGGCTGGGTGGCCGATCCCCGTGGTCTGAATCCCATTGCTATTTTAAATGGTTACTGGCCCGCGATGCACAAGCCGGAGCCACGCGACGTCCGAGACTGGCTGGAGGAAGCGCAAGCCGACCTTTTGTTCGAAGCCAGCTCTCTGAATTTAAAGTCGGGAGAACCGGCTGTTGAGCATTTGAAGGCCGCGCTGGAATTCGGCGCGCACGCGATCACCGCGAATAAAGGACCAATCGTCTTTGCGTTTTCCGAGTTGACCGCGCTGGCTAAGCAGAAAAATAAGAAATTTCTCTACGAATCCACGGTAATGGACGGCGTCCCGATTTTTTCGATGTTTCCCCTGGGTTTGCCGGCCGTCGATTTGCGTGGATTTTACGGCGTGCTCAATTCCACCACTAACGTGGTGCTGACGGAAATCGAAAAAGGCTTGAGTTTTGACGACGCCGTAAAGCGCGCGCAGGCCGTGGGCATCGCCGAGACGGATCCTGCAGCGGATCTCGATGGCTGGGATGCCGCCGTCAAGGTCGCGGCGCTGGCGATTGTCTTGATGGGCGCGCAATTGAAACTCGAACAAGTTCGCCGCAGCGGAATTCGCGAGTTGAATGATAAAAAGATTCGTTCCGTTCGCGAAGCGGGAATGCGCTACAAACTTGTCTGTCGCGCCGAACGCCGCGGAGACGCGGTGCAATGCAGCGTGGCACCGGAACTGTTGCTGGCTGCGGACCCGCTCGCCAATCTGGAAGGGTCAAGTTCCGCGATCCGGTTCGATATGGATGTGTTTGGGCTCTCGATTGTCGAACACAATCCGGGGATCGAAGCCACCGGTTATGGCCTGCTCGCGGATTTTGTTCGAGCTGTGCAATAAAAAACTACCGAAATAATACGCGGAAGAACGATTACCCACCAAAAACTTACTTTTCACCCGCGCGCCGCCCGAAATCCGCAACGCACGCCGGAACGGCCAGCCCGGGATCGCAACGCTCGTCACGAATTGGCGCGCTGGCGGTAATCCCCAGCGGAAGCACGCCCGCCCAAACAGGGATCGCGTAATCATCTGCATCGTCTTCTGCCGGTCCGACGCGCATCTTCGCGGAGACTTCCGTGAGCGGTAGCCGCAGGATGCTCGTGGATTTCAATTCTTTATCATTAGGCTGGCGGGCATCGGCCCATCGTCCCGGCAGAATTTTTTCCGTAAAGGCGCGCAACGCCGCAAGTTTTTCTTCGGGTTCGTCGACCAGCGTCGCCTTTCCCAGCGCAACGACGGAGCGGTAATTCATGGAATGATTGAACACCGAGCGCGCCAGCACCAGTGCATCGACCAGCGTGACCGTGACGCACACTGCCAGCCCCGAGCTCACCCCGCGCAGCATGCGGCTCGCCGCCGAGCCATGAAAATAAATCGCCTCGCCGA
>CAXMLS010000172.1:0-2780 GCA_964194235.1 uncultured bacterium
ACTGGAACCCGGTCGCGAAGTAGGAGAGCGCACGTTTGAGTTCACACCGTTTCAAAAGAGCGAAGAAAACGGTGGCCGCGGTGGCTGAAGGAAAGTTTGTTGCGCTGCAAATCGGTCCCAGCGCCAGCGCCTCTGCCATGCCAGAATCAATAAGTTAACGTTTCTGGGCGACGACCGTGGCAGGCAAAGCGGCGGATGCCGTAATCGTGAGTGACGAGGATGTGCGGGAGTTCGAGCAGCGGCTCAGGGAATGTCACCGCATCGTCATTTTCATCAAACAAGCACCAAGGGGGAAGTTTGAAATGAGAAATCGTGTGCCAGTGCTGCTTGCAGCTTTTGCATTTGTGTTTTTGCCGTTTGTTCCATTGGTCCTCGTCGGCTCAGTAGCTTCCGATCAGGGGATTGACGCGGGGCGGTTTCGCGTTCCGGTTGTGGATCTGGCGCCCTTTTGGTTCTGGAACGGGGACATGCGGCCAGACGAGATGGAGCGACAACTGCGGGCGATGAAAGAAGCAGGTATTAATTCAGTAGTCGTACATCCCCGATCTGGAATGGGTGGTGAATTTGGCCATGGCGAAACGGAGTACTACCTATCGGAGACTTATTTTGACAGGTTCAAATCCGCTTTGGAGATATGCCGGCGCTTGGGCATGAAGGTGATTATCTACGACGAATACAATTGGCCGAGCGGGCAGGCCGGTGGAAGGGTCATAAAGGGAGGCTTGGTCGGAACCCGTCAGGTCCCGCCGAACCCTGAGTATATCGCCAAACACCTTGCCATGGTCGAGGTCCCAGTCGGCGCAGCGAACCACAAGGGAAGTTCTTGGAAAGTTCCGGCTGGGAAATTGGTTGGGGTTATTGCGGCACAAGCCGACTCGGATAGTTTGGTCCGTTCCACGTTTAGGAATCTCACTTCACAAGTTAGTGAAGGTAGTCTGAAGTGGCAAGTTCCGGAGGGCAATTGGCGGTTGATGTTCTTCATGCAGCGGGATAGTCCCCCGAACGAGGGGCCGGGCACCACCGAAGAGGTTTCTGCATGCTGTCCCGACCTAATGAATCCGGCGGCCATGGATAAATTCATCGATGTAACCCACGGCGAGTACTATCGCCGGTTTCCGGAATACTTTGGCAGCACCATCATCGCAACCTTTACCGACGAACCGGGATTCTCAAACAACCGGATCGATGGGGTTTTTCCCAATACCGTTCCCTGGACGGAGGCGTTTCCGGAGTTCTTTGAGCGCAAGAAGGGCTATTCGATCATTGATTCGTTGCCGCTCGTTTGGGTGGGGGAGAGTGAAGAGAATGCCAAAGTGCGGACCGATTTCTGGGACGCCCTCTCCACCCTCTACATGCAGACCTACTTCGGCAAGATTCACGACTGGTGCCAAGCTCATAAGATCGAATCTATCGGTCACGTTCTGGAAGACACCCTGCGGTTTCATCGGACCTTCGAGGGTGGGGACTACTTCAAGACCATGCGCTATATGAGCCGGGGCGGGGTAGATCAGATCGGCGACCGGCACTTTGGATTGATCAATCCCAAACTGGCGAGTTCGGCGGCGCGTTTGTTTGGAGTTCCTCATGCGCTAAGTGAGACCTTCGGCGCGTATGGCTGGGAACTGACCCTACAACAGATGAAGGCCATCATCAACTGGCATGCCACCAGCGGCATCGATACCGAAATCCTGCATGCCTTTTACTATTCTGTCGAAGGACAACGGAAACAAGAATCTCCTCCTGACCTGTTCTACCACCAGATTTGGAAAGACCAATTTCACCGGTTCATCGAGGATACGTCACGGACACTCTACCTGGCGGATCGTGGCCAGCAGGTGGCGGATGTAGCGATCTTCTATCCCGCCACGGCCATCATGAGCGAGGGCGGTCTTATGAACTTTTTGCCCCTGGCAAAGATGGATGAGTATTTCCTGTCGGCATCTGTCGCCGTCAGAGGAGGTCAGCACGACTTCAATTACGTGGATGAATTAGCACTCGCCGGCAATCGGGATTTGAAAGTGCCGGTCAGTGTAGTAGGTACCAAGCTCAAAGTGAATGGTTACGCTTATTCGGTTATGGTGCTCCCGGCGGTTCCGGCGATTTCCGGCGAGGCCGCCAGAATGCTCGAGCAATTCTACAATAGCGGAGGCAAGATTATTGCCTTGGGGATGCTACCCGTGCGAGCTACCGACGGCAGGTCTGAGCTGGTGCACAGTTTTCTCCGCTCTGTTTTTGGCACCGATGAACAAACTCCAGCGCAGCGGATTTCCAGGACCAATCCATCGGGTGGGCGTGGAATCTTCATCCCAATCCCCAACATGGTTTCTGATGATGAACTTACCAAGCTTCCCGGTATGGCCCTCGCCACGGGTCCAACTTCCATTCACCGCGGTCACGATCTGGACTATTCGCAGCCCTGGGTCCAGCAACTTCTTGAGGCGGTCAGCCAGACCGCGTACCCCGACGTACAGGTAGCTTCGTTGCGTCCCAGTATTGCCTTCCTGCACAAGCGAGGCATGGGCAAAGATTGGTATCTCATCAGCAACGATTCGGAAATGGTGGTGGCGGACAATTTCACGTTTTCATCTTCCGGAGCTGCTTCGCTGTGGGACCCGGAATCGGGAGCGGTGCGAGAGGCACCAGTCTTCCGGCTAGAATCGGGCCGCACGACGATTCGACTGAAGCTGCTTCCTTACAGTGCCCTTGCGGTGGTTTTTGACAGTGAGAAGCCAGCCGAGCAAAAGCCACATTTGACGCGTTCGGATGGCGAGGTGTTGGAG
>CAXMLS010000173.1:0-2879 GCA_964194235.1 uncultured bacterium
GATGTGTATAAGAGACAGGGACAAAGATAAGGACAAAGACGCCAAAGCAAAAAAACTGAAAACCCAGCGGCCCTGGGTAATCGACCGCCGGCAATTTAAACAAGACGAGATCGGATATCTCGATGGGCGGCGGACGCACCTGTATGTGTTCGACCTCGCGACCCGCAGCCTCAAACAAATCACCTCCGGTGAGTACGACGATTCGGAAGCCGCCTGGTCTCCCGACGGAAAACAGTTAGCGTTCGCTAGCAATCGTTCTACCCCCGATCCCGATGCCACATATAACTCTGATATCTGGGTAGTCTCCGCCGACAACGACGACAAAGGCGCTCATGCCGCACAAGTCTCTAAAAATCCCGGCGAAGATCGTTCCCCCGCATGGTCGCCCGACGGCAAATGGATCGCCTTCACCTCGCGTCTGGAACCGGGACTCTTCGACTATGCCACCAGCCACATCGCGATCGCTCCCGCCAGCGGGGGAGAAGCCAAAGTACTCACCCGCTCCTTCGATCGCATGGCCACGCAACCGCGCTTTTCGCCAGACGGTCAATCCATTTACTTCGTTGCCGATGACGACGGCACTCTGAATCTTTGCCGTATCCCTGTTACCGGCGGCGAAATTACGCGACCGATTGGCGGGCGACTTGCCGTGAATGCCTACTCCATCGGAAAATCCGGTGAGCTTGCTGCGCAAGTAGCAACTATCGACCGGCCAGATGAGCTGTACACGGTTCCCAACGGCAAGTTGACGCAGATCACGCACACCAACGATGCGCTCATCTCGCAGCTGAAACTGTCCCGCGGCGAATACGTTCACTTCAAAAGCAAAGATGGCACTGTCGTTTCCGGCTACCTATATAAGCCGCTTGATTACGCGGCCGGCAAAAAAGTTCCTACCATACTCCGTCCGCACGGCGGCCCGGTGTGGGCCTACTACGCGGAGTTTAGCCACCTCGCGCAATTGTTCGCCGCCAATGGTTACGCCGTTCTTTATCCTAATCCGCGCGGCTCCACCGGCTACGGGCAGAAACACGCCCAGGCGATTTTCGGCGATTGGGGCAATAAGGATTTTCAGGACGACATGGCCATGGTGGACTACGCGGTCGAGCAGGGAATTGCCGATCCGGAAAAACTTGGCGTCGGTGGCTGGTCGTACGGCGGTATCTCTACCAACTTCATCATCACGCAAACCACCCGCTTCAAAGCCGCCATCTCCGGCGCCGGCGAATTCCTGTACATGACCAACTACGGCCATGATCACTATCAGCGGGATTGGGAAACCGAACTCGGACTTCCTTGGGAAAAGAAAGCGGCGTACGAAAAGATTTCTCCCTTTTACCGCGTGACCAGCATCACCACCCCCACACTCATCATGGGCGGCGACATTGACTGGAATGTGCCCATTATCAACGGGGAGCAGATGTTTCAGGCGCTGAAGAGTCTTGGCAAAGCGACTCAACTCGTCGTCTACCCGGGCGAGTATCACGAATTCACCGCACCATCCCATATAAAGGACCGCATGGAGCGTTATCTCGCCTGGTACAACCACTACGTCAAAGGTGATCCCGCGCCGGCGACTCCTCCACAGCAGAAATCGCCGGGACATGCCACAGCAGGGCAGTAACTTCTCGGCTACCTTGCATCACACGGAGGCATGATGCGCTTATCACGAATTGCGGTGCGAACTATCGGCTGCGCGGTTTTGCTAAGCGCAGCGAGCGCCCGGAATCGCACCGCTCAAATCGTTGGCACATCGGTAGAGAAATCTGCTGGTGCGAAATCGGCGAACGCATTTTCCGAGATGCGCTGGCGCTGCATCGGTCCGTTTCGCGCGGGTCGCACTGTAGCCATCAGCGGCGTCGCGCATCAACCGAATATTTTCTACATGGCCGCTGTAAACGGAGGCGTCTGGAAGACCACCGACTTCGGCAACACCTGGGTGCCAATTTTCGACGACCAACCAACCGGATCGGTAGGAGCCCTCGCCGTTTCAGAATCCGACCCCAGCGTGATCTACGTGGGAAGTGGTGAAGGACTGCAGCGGCCGGATCTCTCGACCGGCGATGGCATATATAAATCGACGGACGCCGGGAAAACCTGGACCCACCTCGGATTACGCGACGCTCAGCAGATTGCTGCCATCGTTGTCGATCCGAAGGATCCGAATCGTTTATTTGTCGCCGCGCTCGGCCATCCCTATGGACCGAACCCCGAGCGTGGAGTTTTTCGTTCTACCGATGGCGGCCAAACATTCCAGAAAGTTCTTTATAAGGACGAAAACACCGGAGCGGCGGATTTAGCGTTCGATCCTGCAAATCCGCAAACGCTCTACGCCGTTTTGTGGGCTGCGCGGGTAGCACCGTGGGAAATTCGCAGCGGCGAATCCTTTATAGCTACAGGCAGCGGACTTTTCAAGTCCACGGACGGCGGTGAAAATTGGCATCCACTCACGAAAGGTTTGCCGGGCGGGGACGATGCGCTTGGGCGAATGGGCATTGCCGTTTCGGTCAGCCATCCGAATCGCCTGTACGCCACCATCGAAGCGAAAAAAGATCGTGCGGGAATCTATCTCTCCGATGACGCCGGCGAATCCTGGAAGTTAGTCAATTCTGACTCACGAATCGGTGGACGCGGGCCGGGTGCGATGGGAATTGCCGTCGCTCCCGATAATCCCGACGTGATTTATGTGGCAAATACTTCCTCGTGGAAATCCACGGACGCTGGGAAATCTTTTGTGGGCTTCAAAGGCGCGCCCGGTGGCGACGATTATCAGCGCTGGTGGATCAGCAAAGAAAATCCGCAGATCATTGCGCTTACCGCCGACCAGGGCGCGATCATCAGCGTGAATGGCGGCACTACCTGGAGCTCCTGGTATAACC
>CAXMLS010000174.1:0-7054 GCA_964194235.1 uncultured bacterium
GATTTTTTTCGCGCGCGCGGTCCAGCATAGGCTCGACGCTTTCCTGCAAGCTTTCGCCCAGTATTTCGGCTCGTCGCGAAAGATCGTTGCGGAGAATGCGTCGTTCGGTGCGTACCTGATACCCGGCAAACAGCAGGGAAATCACAGCTACGCTGATGATTAATGGCAGGACAATCTTCAGCGTCGTGCGCAAGCGAACTCCTCACCCGGGTCCATTACAAAGCCTGCGCCGAGCTGAATGGCCAGCGAAGATTGGCCGACAGCACCACGAGCGCTGGGGCAAGTATCTTAATCTAAAATTGCGGCGCGGTGCACGAGCGAGCACTGCTTAACTTCTGCGCTCGTTGCTGCACAACCATCTAACGAAACGTGGTCAGCCGCATCCAACGTTTTTAGGCCCAATTCGTCGCGATTAAATTCAACAGCTGAACGTAAGCAAGGCCAGTCGCAACGGAAAAAGCGAAGAGTACAGCGAGGATAGACAACATGGCAAAAATGAAAGTTGTGCAGGTCAGCAAGCCGGGTGCCGAGTTTGAGCTGGTGGAACGAGAAATTCCCGCGCCGCCTGCCGGGCATGTCAGGATTCGCGTTGAGGTCTGCGGGATTTGTCACGGTGACGTTTTAACCAAGGAAGGTATGTGGCCCGGCATCACTTATCCCCGCGTTCCAGGGCATGAAGTTGCCGGTGTAATTGACGAAATCGGCGCGAGCGTCCTCGAATGGAAAAAAGGCCAGCGTGTCGGCGTAGGCTGGCACGGCGGTCAGTGTGGGCATTGTCTTTCGTGCCGCCGCGGCGATTTTTCCAATTGTGTGAACTTGCTCATCTCGGGCATCAGTTATGACGGCGGCTACGCCGAATACATGATTGCGCCAGTCACTGCTTTGGCCGCGATCCCGGATTCGTTGAATGCCGCTGATGCCGCGCCCTTGCTTTGCGCTGGCATCACTACATTTAATGCGCTCAGGCACAGCGGCGCGATGCCGGGAGATCTGGTGGCCATACAGGGCATCGGCGGCCTGGGGCACTTGGGCGTTCAATTCGCCAGCAAATTTGGCTACCGCACCGTGGCCATAGGTCGCGGTCCGGAAAATGCCGCGCGCGCGAAAAAACTTGGCGCGAGCGCGTACATCGACAGCAAAGCAACCAACGCGGCCGCAGAACTGCAAAAGATGGGCGGCGCTCGCGTGATTTTAACCACTGCGCCCGACTCCAAGTCGATGTCCCAACTCGTCGATGGATTAGGCAAGAATGGAACCATGGTGGTCGTAGGCGCGGCATTGGATCCCATCGAAGCTACGCCGCTGCAACTGATTCAAGGACGCCGGGGCGTGCAAGGATGGGCGTCCGGCATTCCGACCGACTCGGAAGATACGCTGCGCTTCGCGGAGCTAAGTGGTGTACGGCCGATGATCGAAAAATACCCGCTGGCCCAAGCCGCGCAAGCCTACGCGCGCATGATGAGCGGCAAAGCAGAATTTCGCGTCGTCTTAACAATGTAAAAGTCCCCATCCGCCGGACTCGAAACCCGAATGGTGGCGAACACAAAGGGTGGGCGCGATCACAAACTATCGAGACGATTCTGGGTGCCCCACCCGCCGCAGTTGCGTGTCGGAGTTTTGTGAATGGATTAGCAACGCTTCGTAGCGAAGAATCTCTATGGATTAATCTGCGACGGAAAAACTTTTGTTTCCTTCGGCGAAAATTCAAAACGCAGCACCCATTCGCTGGGCACCGCGCGCCCGTCCACTTCCGGCGGGGTAAAAGTCCATCGCTTCGCCACCTTCTCTGCCTGCTCTGCAAAAAATCTGCTGGAGCCATCGTTTTCCAAATCTGTTCCCACGACATCGCCTGCGGGGTCCACATGCAATTTCAAGCTAATCCGCACGGTGCCTCGTATCGTGGAGCGCGCGCGTTGCGAAACATCCGGCATCACCTGAAATAAAACCGAACCGTGCGCGGGATTTGGCGCTACGTCGGCTTTGCTCGCCTTGGAAGGCCGCGCGGTCGTTTCACGAGGCGGCGTGGTCTCACGAGCCGTTGTGTCACGTGCTGTTGTCTCGCGCGAAATCACATCACGCGTTGCGATACTCTTGTCGGCGCGAGACTGTTTATCCCCAGCGCTCTTTCCAGTGCTGCTGCTTCCCACAGAAGAAGGTGCAAAGGCGCTCTCGCGATCGGGAACTTGTTGTTTCGTCGTCGGCTTTCCCATTTCCTGCTTCTTTGCATCATGCTTAGCTGGCTCTTCGGCTAATTTCGGCGGCGTCTCCAGACTTGCTGGCGCCGGTACGGTCGACGGCTCGACAACCGCCGCTTGCGGCTGCAATTGCGAGAAGCGATTAACCACTCGCGGCGTGGCCAGTATCGCGCCAAGGACCAAAACGGCCGCGACCATGGGAACCACCGTCCGGGATTTGCGTGTCGGTGCAGCACCTGCCGAGCCACGCGCCGTTGCACCCGACGTCAACGTCCGCGGCATTAGCGTGTTTTGCTGCGACGCTAAACTTTTCTTCGGCGGTTCGGCGGAAGAAAGCGGCGCCGACAAAACTGGCCCGGCCGTAACGGTCGCAGGCGAAACAGGCGCGTGAGGCACGGTCGCGTGTGGAACAGGCGCATGAGCAACGGGTGCATGTACAACTGGCGCGTTCGGTGAAGTCAAAACCGGTGCTGCCGAAGTTGTCGCAGGCGTGGCAACAGTGGACAAAGGCGACACCGCCGCGATATCACGCTGGGGCGAAACGGAATCGGGATTCAGCAATCCAGCGATTTGCTGCAAACTCGCCCTGCGAGCAGGGTCCAATTCCAGACTGCGCCGCGCGATTTCCAGAAATGGCGCGGGTATCGTCTCCGCTGACGGAATTTCGGCAGGCGTTTGGCTGCGTACCACCGGCGTGTGTTGCGTCAACGCCTCCACCAGCGTGACGCCCAGCGACCAAATATCGCCGGCCGGCGAGACCGGCGAAGTTGCCGCCTCCGGCGCCGCGTAAATGTTTCCCGCTTCCATGGCGGCCAGTGCGCTGCCCATTTCGCAGAGCGTATCGCTGGAAATTTTAAGTTGATCGCCGATAGCCAGAACATTCGTAGGCTTCAAACGGGTATGCGCCAGGCCTTGCCGGTGCAGGTATTTCAGCGCATTCACAATCGACTGCAGCAGTTGCCGCGCTTCCTCGGGGTCGAGCGCGCGCTGCGGCAGGATTTGCGACAGGTCCTCTTCTGCGTGCTCCATCACCACGTACAGGAAATTTGTGTCCGCAACGTTGCAGCGTCCCATGCGTATGAGCTGCAGCAAGTGCGGGTGTGTCAGCTCGCCGGCCACGCGCCAGCTTGCCAACCGTGCGTCTGCCGTGGCATCCGCGGGAATAAGTTTTATGGCTGCGTTCTGCGCGCCACTGCTTAATTGCGTTAGATAAACAGCACTGTGGTCGGATCCGCCCAGGTACTGGCGCAGGGCGAAGCCATCCACCGTCTGACCTTCCCAAGTCTTCCAGGCTTCGGTCATTGTGAGCTCCGCGAATTTGCTTGGCTGGGTATCTCCATATTAGGCGATGAACTGAGGGACCAAGCAAGTCCCAAGCGCAAATTTAGTCAGTTGGTTACGCCTGCCACCTCCCGTTGGCGAGCTAAGAACCCTCACGCTGTACTCTTTTCATCTTTGGCCATTCGCCCCCATCGAGCCAGATCAATGCAGCTCGTTTCTCATCCAGGTGTGCAGCCGAGGCGTAGTTATTTTCCTGCCCGGTACCTGCGACATTGACTAGTGAAAATCGAGTCCAATGAACTCCGTTATCCGCCGAACCTGAAAAGAAAACATCGATTTCTTCGTTACCCTGTATGGCTCCCAGCGGAGACTGGTTCCAGTACGCTATTACCCCACCGCCGGGCAATCCTACAACTCCCGGATATTGCGATGCACTACGACTAAATGGAAGACCATCCGCGATAGACATTGGCGCGGACCACTTACCATCGGTTTGAATGGAGTAGCGAAAAGCTCCGTGCGCTTCTCCGCGTGGCTCTAGCCAACTCAACAGGACTTGACCGTTTGGCAGTTTGCTTAATCTCGGTGAGAAACTCCCTGCAGGCGCAGGTGAAGTTAGATTTTGGACGATTAGATCCGATGTTGCCGAAGTCACGTGGGATTTGCAGCCGTCCATCCCGGACATTGCCAAAAACAGGGATAGGCTAAATTGGACACTTCGACGTAAGTTCATTGTGATTTCTCTGAGCAATTTTAATTTTTGATCTACGCCGTATTTCTTTCCACTCAGACTTTTGATTCCGAACATCTGGCCGTAATTCGAACATCTGGCCGCAAGTTGTGGTGACCGCGGTGCTGCCCGTTCGCAGGCAGCACCTGCGGAAGACGCTACCGCGAGTATTGAAAGCGGTAGCGAACCTGGACGAGAAGCTCCCGTGGATTCAGGTAATGGGTCCCGCCAAAAGTGAAGCTGTTGTCCAGCAGAACTCGGCGATTGGCAAGGTTGATGCCTTGCAGGTTTACCGAAAAATTGTCGCTGAAACTCTTACCGAGCGACAGATCGAAAGTCGTGTGCGGCTGGAGATGGTCGCCGGGAAGGGACGAATTGCCGTTGGTGAAACCTGACGCGTAGTACACGTCCGTCGACGCATAGCTCCGCCAGGGTAGCGTGAATTGTCCGCCGATATGCAAAGTGTTGCGCTGGTCGTGGTCCAGCAGCTTAAATCCATTCCCGAACGAAAAGTTCGTAAGGCCGCCAGTAATGTCTCCGAAACCGAGCGCTAATTGATTCGAGTAGGTTAAATAGATTTCGGCGTGATTGTGAATCCGCGGCGAGTGCAGCGTCAGCTCCCATCCGTTAATGCGGGCCCCCTGAATGGTGATCGGGAAGAACACGTCCGAATTGTTCAAATTGTTGTGGTCGAAGAAATTTCTTGCGCGGGTCAGAAAATTATCAGCGTCGAGTATCCAGCCGCGAAACGGAATGGTAACGCCGAACTGGTGCTCTTCGTCGCGCTCGCCGTTCAGGGGAACAAACCCCAGGTTCTGGTTGCGGACGAATTGGAAAAGTGGACCCGAAGCCGTAATTAACGGAGGCGCTTGGTAGAAGTGCCCGTAAAATCCGCGAAACACCCAATGCAGTTTCGCGATGCGCAGGGATGCACCGACTCGCGGGCTGGAGGCATTTTCCGTTACTCCGCCCGAAAAGTGCGTTTGGCGAAGCCCAGCGTTCAGTGTGAGCCAGGATGTGAGCTTGAGTTGGTCTTCAGCGTACACGGCAACCATGCTGCCGACCGGATTTTCGACGTCAGGAAGATCAAGATTCGGTGTACCGCTGTTGTCGTTGTAAATCAGACCAAATACCTGGTTGTCTTGCTGCGCGAAACCGTAGAGCCCAGCGCGCAGATTGTTCCGTTCTTTGACCCAGGAAACCGCAACTTGCCCGCCTTCATACTTGGAAGAACGCTTCTCCGTCGCGGAACTGGGCAGGTCCGCGCGGCTGCTTTCGTAATTGGCGCCGTTGTAGTGATAAAACGGAGAAATGGTAAGCATCAACCCCGGGCTGAAGGTGCGCACCCAGGAGAAAGTTGCGAAGGAATCGCTCTCGTGATTCACGTCGTGAAGGAACTGACCTTGCGTATTGGGATCGTTCGGATCAAACGGCACCTGGTAAAAATCGCGCCGCGTCTGCGCGACCAGCCGCAATTGATCTTGCGAATCAGCGTTATAGATCAGCGAAGCGAACCCGCCGTAGCCGTTTGCTCCGTCGTGGACCACTGCGGATGTGGGCGTCTGCAAGCCGAGGTTAGTCCGATTGCCGTTCACGCTGGCGTAGTACGCGAATCGATTTGTGTGGTCGCCAAGATTTAGCTGATCGTCCGTTTGATAAAAATTTCCGGCGCTGAGAATAAGTTCGGCCTGACTGTTGCGCTCGAAGCCGGTGCGCGGGGCCACGTTGAAGATTCCGTAGGTGCGATCACCGTAATCCGCCGCGTAGCTGCCTCTTTGCGCTTCGACCGTTTCGATATCCTTGGGATCGATCTGCGGCCCCAGATTGCTGGCGATGTTGGTGTTGGGGATCGCCACGCCGTCGATCAGCCAGCTCACTTGATGACCGCCGCGAATATGTAGCTGGTCATGCGTGGAGTACGATCCCGGTACATAGTCCGTGATCATTGCCAGACTGTTGGTTCGCGCGCCGCCGGGGGTCAATTCGATTTCATTTTTATCGATAAGCGTGGTGGGCGTCACAGATTCCGTCTGAGCCGGCGATGCGTCCGCTGATACGGTGATCGCTTCGTTTTGCGACGCCACCTGCAATTCAAAATGAAACGTGGGCGATGCGCCGGAAAGGATCGCCAGCCGCTGCTCCGTTTTGGCGAAGCCGGGACTGGAGACCACTATCGAATACTCGCCCAGAGGAACGGCATCGAAGGTGAATTGACCTTCGCCATCTGTGACAGCAGTTTGCTGATAATCAGAGGCGCGGGCCTGCAATACGAGAGTTGCACCCTGAATCGGTCGATGCTGCGGGTCGTGAACGACCCCGCGAACCGTGCCAAAAACAGTGGCAAGCGCGGTGCCCGCCAATAACAAGCCAATCAACAAGAAGATTTTTACAGCTCGCATGGAAATTTTTCTCCTCGAAAATAACAGCTAACGCGCTGCGCTGCCGCGATGCGTGAGCGGAAAAGATAAACCTCTGGGAACGGTGTATTTGCTAACTACAGGACTGAAATGCGAGGAGGAGGGGTGGTTGGTTCAATCTTGCGAAATGGGCCCAGGTGTGTTTTCGGCGCTGGACGAAATTGCACCAACGAAAAATTAGCCCGGTCGCCAAAATGTGGCAACAGGAAATCGCTGGGAGTTAAAGATTGCTGCTTTTCCGTCTGGCAGCACGACATCGAGCAGGAAAGCATCATGTCGATTTCATCCATGTCATGGCCGCAATCCATCCCACTTTTCTCGGCGGCATGATTTTGTTTATGGTCATGCCCGTGAATTGGGCAGCGATTTGTGTTGCAACACGTGGCAACCTGCGCGACCAGAACAGAGCTGCACCTGTCTCTTATACACAT
>CAXMLS010000175.1:0-5043 GCA_964194235.1 uncultured bacterium
ATACTATACGACGATGGCTACCCCCGACGCGGAACGTAATTCAACGAGCGACACGGCCGTGGAACCTTCGGCCGCGAGCTCTCCGCCAACTCCTCAGGACCCGGTAAATCTACATTACGACACGCGCCTGCCGCGCCTGAAATGGTCGCGGCGCATACAAATTCCCATCATTGCCGCCGCGGTGTTCAGCGTGATTCGCATGCTGGGCCCAACCCTCCGCTTCGAAGTGTTGGGCCAGCAACAACCGGAGCGCGTCTACGCTTCTGGGCAGCGTTGCATCTACGCGTTCTGGCATCGCGTGATTATTCCCGTCGCGTGGTGGGCCAGGAATCGCGGCATCGTGGTGTTGAATACCACGGCATTCGACGGGCAATGGACGCGCAAAGTGATCGAGTGGCTGGGATTCGGCACTGCGCAGGGCAGTTCCTCCCGCGGAGGCCTGCGCGGGCTGGCCGTGATGGCCAAGCGCCTGGAAGAAGGAGTCGATTGCGGTTTCACCATCGACGGCCCGCGCGGTCCGCGCTACGTCGCCAAGCCTGGTCCGGTTATGCTCGCGAGAAAAACCGGTTGCCCGATTCTGGTATTTCACATCGGCGTGGACCGCGGAAAAACATTCACGAAAACCTGGGATCACTTTTTGTTGCCTGCGCCGTTTGCGCGCGCCGTGATTCTCTGTGCGCCGCCCATTTACGTACCCGTCGATGCGGACGCCGGCCTGATGGAAACCAAACACGCCGAAATGCAGCGCGAACTGGAACGCGTTCGCGACGTAGCCGAGGGTTGGTTTCAGCTGAGTGAACAGCAGCGTGAAAAATACCGCGAAGAATTTACGCGATAAAATTATCAGCACCCTCCGCGTATTTTTATTTCGGCGAAAATTAAAAAGCCTGTAATGCCACGACTGCGGAGAGAGTGAATGCGGATTTTGCGCTACTTTGTGGTGCGTTCTCCGAGCTTTACCTGCAGATCCAGCTTCTTCCCGCCGCGATACAACGTCACCGGTACCGTATCTCCCGGGCGCTTGCGATTCAGGATTTTATTAACGTCGAATTGATTCGACACCGTCTGGCCATCGATCGAGGTGATGACATCGCCGCCAATGGCGATGCGCCGCATGCCTGCCTGCGCCAATTGGTCGCCGCCGCGAATGCCTGCGGCCGCCGCCGGTCCACCGCGCGTAACTGTTTCCACCAGCAGCCCTTCCTGAACAGGCAAATCCAGCGCTTGCGCCAGATACCCACCGATGGGCAGTGTTTCCACGCCCAGAAATGCGCGATGCACGCGGCCGTCCGTGATCAGATCGTTGGCGATGGCTTTCGCGGTGTTTACCGGAATCGCAAACCCGATTCCTGCGGTAGTTCCCGAAGGCGTGTAAATCGCGGAATTGATGCCGATCACTTCGCCATGCGTATTGATCAGCGGCCCGCCGGAATTGCCGCGATTGATGGCCGCATCGGTTTGGATGGCTTCATCGATGAACGTGGTCTCGCTGGTCTGCACCGTGCGTCCCAGCGCGCTCACTACTCCCGTGGTCAGCGTGCTTTGAAATCCAAACGGATTGCCGATGGCCAGCACTTTTTGCCCCACTTGCAGGCTGCTCGAATCGCCCAGCGGCAGCGTGGCCAGTTCTTTTCCGTTGGGTTCGATCTTCACCAGCGCCACATCGTTGCGCTGATCGGCGCCGATAAATTTTGCCGGGTAGCGCGACTGGTCGCCCAGCACCACTTCGATCGATTGCGCTTCCTGCACCACGTGATAATTCGTCAGGATGTATCCGCGCTTGTCGATGATGAAGCCGGAGCCCGCGCCTTCCACCGGCACCGGGTCCATAAAGAAATCGTACTGCGTAGCTTTGGTCAAAACGTTGGCCACGGCCGGCGCGGTCTGGCGATAGACGCGAACATTTATGGATTCATCGGTGGTGAGCGCCGCATCGCGTTGCGCCGTGTCCATGGCCAACCCAGGGATTTTTGTTCCGCCGAGCGGCATGGCTCCGACGCTTGTGGGTTGACGCTGTCCCCAACGCCCGCCGGCCCAATACGCTAGAAGGATAATGACGAGTGCCGCGAGCAACAACCGCGCGATGCTGGAGGATCTGGAGGTAGCCATAGTTTTTTCCTTCTGCTTTTTTTCAAATAAACGATCACGATTCGCTTTTGCAAATACTTACTGCCTCTACCAGTGCGCGAAGCGAAAGCGCCCGAATCTAAACTTTTAGACGCGCATCACGAAGTTTAGCAGCAAGCCGTTCCACCTGCCGCCGCGTTTCTGCCAGAGACCCGGAGCAATCGATTTTTTCCGTGGCATGGCACAACTTTTCTTCCACGGGGAGCTGCGTAGCAATTCTGCGGCGAGCTTCGTCTTCCGCGAGGCCCCGCGCCACCAGCCGCGCGATTTGCTGCTCCGGTTGGCACCACACCACCACCACGCCATCGAGCTTCTTATCCAGCCCAGCTTCTACGATGAGCGCGGCTTCCACGAATGCCGCTTTACGCGATGGGTCCCGCTGCAAGTCATCAAACTCAGAAAGAACCCGCTCTTCCACGCGCGGGTGCACGATGGCGTTCAGACGTTCGAGCTTGGCAGCGTCCGCGAAAACAATCCTTCCGAGCGCGGCGCGGTCGATGACCTTATCGGCATTCGCGATGGAGCTGCCAAATTCCTGCAGAATTTCATTGTGCGCTGGCTGCCCCGGCGCAATCAATTGGTGCGCCATCGAATCGGCGTTCAGAACCGTAAAACCCATTTCCCGCAGCATGGCGCCGACGGTGCTCTTGCCGCTGGCAATACCGCCGGTGAGGCCCAGTCGAAGCATGCAGCAATTCTACCGTGCGCTGGCGATGGTTTGCGGTTGTTTCGGCGACGACGACGAAGGCCCTGGGGAAGAAATGGCGCGGCGCAGGCGAGCCGCCTTGACCGTGTTACTCATGAGCATGGTGATGGTCATGGGCCCGACGCCGCCGGGAACGGGCGTCAGCGCTCCGGCAACATGGATTGCATCCGGGTGCACATCGCCGACGAGAGCGGAATTCTTGGCGCGAAATTTTTCCATGCGTTCGGGGAAATTGCGAAACAAGCGCTCGGCCTCTTTGGCGTCTGTGACGCGATTGGTGCCCACGTCGATCACCGCTGCGCCGCGCTTGATCCAGTCTGCGGCCACGTATCCGGCCTTGCCCATGGCAGCGACGATGATATCCGCGCGGCGGACGGTCTCTGGAAGGTCGCGCGTTTTTGAGTGGCAGATCGTTACCGTCGCGTTGCCGTGCATCAACAGCAGCGCCATCGGTTTGCCGACGATGTCGCTGCGTCCCAGGACCACCGCGTCGGCGCTTTCAATCGCAATATTGTTGCGGCGCAAAATTTCCATGCACCCCGCCGGAGTGCAGGCGAAGAGTCCCGGGCGTCCGCTTACGAGTCGGCCAAGATTCACGGGATGAAATCCGTCCACGTCCTTAGCGGGATCGACAGCTTCCAGAACGCGCTTGGTATCCACCTGCTTCGGCAAGGGCAACTGAATCAGAATGCCGTCCACGGAGTCGTCGCGATTCAGATCGTCGACCAGTTTCAGCATCTCCGAGGTGGTGATAGTCGCCGCCGGGCGGTGCATCCAGCTGGCCAGTCCCAACTGTTCGCACGCGGCAATTTTACTTTTTACGTAAAGCTGCGACGCAGGATCGTCGCCAACCAGCACGGCCGCAAGCCCGGGTCGAATGCCGGAGGCAGCCAGCGTCGCGATTTCGTCCTTCAGCTCGACAAAAATCTGGTCGCGAATTTTTGTGCCATCGAGAATGCGTGCTGTCATTGCCGCTCACTTCCTTGAGGCAAAATAAAAATCAAGAATATCACATGCATTCATTAGAAAATTTGAAGCCATCATTCTTGCGTATGACGCGGATGAATTCTTTGCGTTGGACGTGATTTGGTTCTACGTGCGAGAGTTGCGAAGTAGATTTCGCGCGATTTCTAATCAACAACGCGCCGTAAGAACGCAGAGTTCCCGGCACGCTTGGGCCCGTCACTTAACGCGCGGTTTGTCGTCTGACGCGCGGTCCGAAACGATGCATTGAAAACTCGTGGGCGATTGGTGTGTGCCTACGCTGAAAGAGGAGGAAACAAAATGGCAAACGCAAAAGGTAAGTCGATGTATGGAACGCTGTTGGCTAAAACTCTGGCATGGGGCGCGCTGGCGGTGTCGATAACGGCAAGCCCGGTATTGGCGCAGGAAATTGTTGGGGGAAATTTTACGCTCAGCGAGAGTGCCCGCTTCGGGGAAACCGTGGTAGTGGCCGGGCAATACGAGTTTTCCATCGAACCGATAGGCAACCTGCAATCCGTCGGTTCGATTCAAGAAGGCGTCAGCCACCTCGTGTTGGTGGTCTTGCGGTCCGAAAAATTCGGTACCGTGGCGAGCATGTTTGCGATGGCCTCGGGGAGCAAGAATGCGAGCGAGACTGACGAATTGATTCTTGAGCCGAGCAAAAATGGAACTTTGGCGAGAACGTTGTCGCTGGAGAGGGGGGGGCTTGTCGGTGGACTTCCGTTGGGCGAGCCCCAAGCCGAAGAGCCCGATGGTGGCTCAGCAAGCAGGCCCAGAGCAAAATGCTGTCGCAATGCGCCCTGCTGGAAACAAATAGGAGCAGCGTGGCGGAATTGCCGGCGGACCTTGTTTCTTGGATCCGCCCGGCAATTCGCGTGTAGCGACAGTGAATGAGGCTTAACTGTTCACATGCTGCGATTTTTGCTCTTCACGCACAGCTGCGAAGCGGAATCGCCGCCGATCAGGACAGCCACGAGGCCGAACGAACGACGATTCTAGTTGCGCATTTTCGGGCCATCGAGGATGCGGCCCCGTGAACAGCAAAAAAATCATAGTTCATGCGATTTGAGCGCTAGCTTCATCAATCAGATGGCGGGCCCGTGAATGCCGTGTAAAAAAAGCTGCTGGGAAGTTTCAGAGCGAAGTCATAAAATCACGTCTATGCCCGTGACTTACAAAAGACCCGACAAGCTCGATCACATACATACCTGTCTCTTATACACATC
>CAXMLS010000176.1:0-1923 GCA_964194235.1 uncultured bacterium
AAAAAAAAAAAAAAGCCCCACGAGACACGGGGGCGAATGACGGCGCTCTTTCTCGCGAAGAGCCCGCAGCCTGCGCGGCATGGGAGGGTGGCCTGGCTTACGGCTTTTCAGCCGATTACAGTGGCGGGACCGCGGCCGATTTTCACGGCCTTCCCCGCTGCCCTTGCCTGCAAATGGAAACGCGAGTGTATGCCGAGGGCCGTGGAGTGTCAATTAATTCGCCCTATCGGCCATTAATGTGGCAATCGCTTAGCGATTTTTCCAACTTGGTTTTCGCTTTTCCACGAGCGCTCGCAGGCCTTCCTGCGAATCTTCCAGGCGATACAGCTCGTTGAGGAAAATATTCATGGAATTTTTCAGGCCGTCTTTGAGCGACAACCCCATGCCGCCGAGAATCGCTTTCTTCGCCATCGTCAGCACCGGACCGGAGTGGCTGGTGATGCGAATAATTAAGTCCGAGACGGTTTTTTGTAACTGGGCTTCGGACACCAGACGATTTATCAAGCCTAGTTCCAACGCGCGCTCGGCAGTGACAGGCTCGCCGGTCAACACCAGCTCGAGCGCCACCTTCGGTCCAACGAGAAAAGGAAGAATGGTGGAAGCCAGCGGAGGAAACACGCCGATGGAAATTTCCGGTTGCGCGAAACGCGCCTTGGGAGTGGCGATAACGAAGTCACCGAACGCCGCCAGCTCCGCGCCGCCGCCAATCGCGGGGCCGTTCACTACGCAAATTACCGGTTTCCCCGTCTCGAGCATTCCCGCGAACGCGCCATGGAACGCGTCGAGCATCTGAAAAACGCGTTGCGACGTGTATTCGCCGATATCGATGCCGCCGCAAAACACTTTGCACGCGGAATCCAATACGATGAGTTTTACGTCGTCGCGATCACCGGCAAAACCAATGCCATCGGCTAGCTCGCGCAGCATGGCTTCATTCAGAAGATTGTGTTCCGGGCGGTTCAGGGTGAGTCGCGCGACGCTGGAGTCGATGCGGAATTTGATGTACTGAAACTCGTCGGGCGAGCGCCTCTGCCGTTTTGTGGAATATTCTTCGATATTTACCGGTTCGATCATCGCGTGCTCCTGAACTTATTCCAATTGCAGCAAACCAGGTAATTGACAAAATCAATGCTAGCATGGCGATTCGTCCGATTTGCGCGGCGAAACGCGGGACGTGCGCAAAAGGTTCGCGGTGCTAAAGTCCGGCCGGAGTGCCGATTTCGTATGAAGTTTGGCATCGTAGCGTTAGCGGTCGCGATTGGTATTGTCATAGCAACAGGAAAGATGCGTACGTCAGCGCACGCCAACGAGAAAATTAGAATGACAAATACCGAGCGATTACCCAGATCAAGCCATGGTGCTCAGGATGTCGCTACGAATACCGTCGTGGCAAAAGCATTCACGGGTTCCGTCGACGCCGCGGGATTTCCGATAGCTACTGCGTGGGACAAAGCTCAGCCGGTGCAGTTTGATGCGGACTGGAAAGGTGAAAACAACGACCCGGAGCGCGGGACGGAAGTCCAGTTATTATGGACACCGCAGCATCTTTATCTAAGATTCCGCGCGCGATATCGCACGATTACGGTATTCGCCGACGCCGACGCCAGTGGCCGCCGCGATCACTTGTGGGACCGCGATGTAGTGGAAGCATTTCTGCAACCCGATCCGTCGTCTACGCGGCACTATAAGGAATTTGAGGTAAGCCCCAACGGTTATTGGATCGATCTGGATATTGAGAACGGCGGGCTGCGGGACTTAAAGAGCGGTATGCAACGCCGCGTAACTGTCGATGAGGCTGCCAAGACCTGGACGGCCGAACTGGCAATTCCGACGAAGAGTCTCGTAGCGCGGTTCGAACCCAATGCCGTTTGGCGCGCCAACTTTTATCGCATTGAAGGCGCCCCAGAGCCGCGCTTTTATTCC
>CAXMLS010000177.1:0-1864 GCA_964194235.1 uncultured bacterium
GCTTGCCCGCCTGGGCGGGTGGAGCCTGTCCGCCGGAGGCGGGGAACCTCTCTTCGCTTTCTTTTCCGTCGCGTTTTGTTCTGGCGCTCGTTTATCCGGGGTGGCGCCTCATTCTTACAAGCAACATACCAACACTGAAACCCAGCCCGTTCACACTCCACCCACAAAAAATGAGAAACTCTTCCGCGAGACGGCTCCATCGTAAAAGACCGTCCACCGAATCACAGGAGACTCCTCCATGCCCCAGCGCCACCGTGTAGTTATTCTCGGCGGCGGATTCGGCGGATTAAGCGCTGCGCAGAAACTGAAGCGCGCCCCTGTCGATGTCATCCTCTTTGATCGGCGAAACTTTCATCTCTTCCAGCCGCTCATGTATCAAGTGGCCACCGGCTCGCTTTCCCCCGGCGAAATTGCCGCGCCGTTGCGTAGCGTTCTAAGCCGCCAGAAAAATGCCCAAGTCCTCCTCGGCGAAGCCACCGATATCGATCCAGCCGCAAAAAAGGTGGTTCTGCTAGACGGCGCTTCCTTCGCCTACGATTCGCTCATCGTAGCCACCGGCTCCGAGACCTCTTACTACGGCAACGATTCCTGGCGGCAATGGGCGCCCAGCCTGAAATCCGTGGAAGAAGCCACCGCCATCCGCCACAAAATTCTCTACGCCTTCGAACGTGCCGAGCGCGCCGTCAGCCCCGAAGATGCCCGCGCGTGGCTGACGTTCGTCATCGTCGGCGCGGGCGCAACGGGGATGGAGCTGGCTGGCGCGCTCGCCGAAATCGCCAACGAAACTCTGCGCCACGATTTTCGCCACATCAATCCCCAGGAAGCGCGCATCATTTTGATGGAAGGCGGCACGCGCGTGCTCTCCGCGTTCCCGGAAGATCTTTCCGCCAAAGCCGAAAAGTTGGTCGCCAAACTTGGCGTCGACGTGGTGAAGGGCGTCATGGTCACCAACATTGATGGCCAGGGCGTCACGTTTCGTCGCGGCGAAATTACCGAAAAGCTCCCTGCACGCACGGTCCTCTGGGCCGGCGGAGTAGTGACCAACGCATTCGGCAAAAAACTTGCCGAACGCACGCATGCAGAAACCGACAAGACTGGCCGCATTAAGGTCGGCGCGGACCTCACCATTCCGAATTATCCCGATATTTTTCTCGTCGGCGATCTCGCCCACGCCGTAGACAAAGACGGCAAGGCGCTGCCCGGGGTGGCACAAGTAGCCATTCAAGGCGGAGCATTCGCGGCGAAAACTATTCGCGCGCGCGTAGCAGGGAAGCAAGCTCCCGGCGCATTTCACTATTTCAATAAAGGCGATATGGCGGTAATCGGCCGCGCTGCCGCGGTCGCCAACATTTTCGGACTGCACCTGTTCGGCTTGCTCGCCTGGCTCACCTGGCTATTTATCCACCTGATTTACATCGTGCAGTTTCAGAGCCGCGTAATGGTTTTTATCCAATGGGGCTTCGAGTATCTGACCTTCAGCCGCGGAGCCCGCCTGATCACCGGCACTGCCGCCACCGATTCCATCAAGCAACCCGGCGCCTTCAGCACTATGGGCGACGGCCAGTAATCAACTAGGTCCGCTTTAACTTTTGTTCAATTTTCACTTCCGCAATTTCTCTCATCCCCACTCGCGTATTTTCCCTCCTGCCCGTTAGGCCACTTCGCGCGTTTTTCGCGGCCGTCTTCCCACTGAACTCATTCTGCTCACGCGACCAGTAGTTCCGCGCAACCCCCAACCCTATTCTGCATTTGCTTCGGACACCCCCCTTCCGTATCGCTCGGAGCAAAAAACTCGCCGGCTTCAGACAGATGCCCGGCATGAACTCGGAATGGGGACCTACAGTGCCTGTCTCTTATACACATC
>CAXMLS010000178.1:0-3277 GCA_964194235.1 uncultured bacterium
GATGTGTATAAGAGACAGGCCTAGCGGTATGTCGACCGAACCGTAACGCACAAACACCGCGCCGTCGTTTCCGCCTCCGGTCACGCCATACTGCACCGGAATTTTATTCTCGTTTGCCAGTTTCACCACGCGATCGACATATTCGCGCGGCGCAATGTTTGAATTGTCCACCGCGCGAATCACAAAGCCCTTGCCGATTTCCGCGTTCGCAAAACGTTTCGATTCGATGGGTGAATCGGAGCTCACAAACGTGTCGATGGCAAAAACAAAGTCAGGCGCATTTCCATCTTTAGCCATGCGCTCGGCCGCTGCCGCTGCGCCATACAAGCCTACCTCTTCTTGCGTCGACCATATGAACGTCACGTCGCGGTCGCGCAAATCCGGCCCTAGCGCTTTCACTGCTTCAATTAACGCTGTGCAGCCAACGCGGTCGTCAAAGCTACGCGCATTCGCCCGCGTCCCGATAAGCGGTCGATACTGCTTCGGAATGGTCGCCCAATCGCCAACTTTAATTCCCAGCCGCTGCGTTTCCTCCGCGGTATGGGTTCCTACGTACAAATGCACGGCTTCGTCCATGGCCTTCGGATCATGCGGCCACACAAATCCGGGCTGCTCCCATCCCGCGGGCAACTCCAGCACTCCGCCAACCGTTGCGCCATCCGCTTTGTGTAGCAGCACAACATGCCCCAGAAAATATTCCGTGTATCCGCCGCCGAGCACATCCATGAGCAACCGTCCATCCGCCTCGATGGAGCGCACCTGATAACCGATTTCATCCATGTGCGCGACAAAAACAATTTTCGCAGCTTTCGAATTTGCACCCAAACTTCCCACGTGCAAAATCAAATTCCCTGCCGCATCCGTTTGTGGCTTGGCCCATGCCGGCAGCAACTTTTTTATCTGCTCCCGAATCTTTTCCTCATGCCCGCTCGCGCCATACGTTTCCGTGAGCACCTGAATGGTTGGAAGGTTGTGATCTCCGCCCCCCAACGCTTCTGACCTCGCAGCACCTGGGGGATCGGAGTTGAGAACGTACCAATACAGAAGTCCTTCCACAGCGTGTACGTCCGCCAGACTAACCGTCTCCGCCGGTGTCACCGGATACAAACTCGCAATCCCAATTTGTGCGAACCGTTCCGGCAATGGAGTCGGCTTTGCGTATCCAGCCATAGTTGGCGTAGCGGCAGCCACAAAATTCATAGCCACGTGATGTTCTTCGCCAATTGTTTTCAATTCGCCGGCCAATCCACTGGGCGCAGCAGAGACGTCCGAAATCCCCAACAAAATACCGCCACCCGGCCTTATAACTTTTTGATTCGCAGCCGGAGCAGCGCCTGATGCGTCGAGTCGCGGTGTTGTAAGACGGCCCACGTAAATCATTTCGTCCGGGTGCAATTCGTTCAATAGCCGATCCAGCCCTCGTCCACCGGTCCATTGCTGGGTGACGAATGCGATCGTAAGCCTTCCTGGATCACTACTTTTATTCACTGCAAGCATTTGCAACAAATTAATCAAGGCACCACAGCCAAAGCGATCTCCGATCGCCACAGAGCTAATTTCGTCTGTACCTACTTTTTGTGGAGACCGTGCGAGAGCGATGGGGTCAAGCACATCCACTCCCGCGGCTCGAACTTCCTCTTTGTTCGCCGCGCCGATATCCACGTACATCTCATCTGGATGCGCCATTGTCGGCGCGTTCTGCCGTCCCGGTTGAAGATGCACGGAGAGCCCGGTAAACACTCCGGGAATTTTCTTCCGCCCCCGCGTCATCACCCACACCGGCTGTGCGGCGTGCAACAAATCAAATACTGCGTTTGGCGCTCTTTGCGGCAGCCGTTGCACACGCAAATAACCGTCGGCCGTAATCTCACTCACCAGGTAACCCGGCTCGTCCATCGGCGTAACAATTAGCCGGTGGGGCGCTCCCGTTCCGACAGTGACGTACACATTGCCGAGATTATCGGTTTTAGGTGAAAAGTTTTTAAGCATGTCGCGGATCAAACCGGCCAATTCCTGTTCGTATCCACTTACTGCGGGAGTCGTGAGCAACGGGTCAGAAATACCATTCGCGCCGATAAAGTCTTGCGCCATCGCAAGCTTCGGCGCGCTGATGCTTATCAGCAGACCTACGATTGTTAAGAAATACCGCCGGCTTATGTTCATAACTTTTCTTGCGCCGCTCCTTGGAAACCCCTACATTGCAACTACATTTACGCGTACTTCGTGACACGACGTCACAATCAAGATTTTGTTTTTTCTCTCTGCCAGCTCGGCAAGCGCCGCCAACGATCCACAATATCTAACACAGGTCTCCATATGCCACACGATTCGCCGCGAGCTCCATCTGCCGATGCACTTTTGATTTGATTTGGAAATGTGGGCTAAATCTTGTCGGTAACGCCGGTTTTTTCGAACGACTTCTCCGCTATCTTGCCAGCAAGTGTCGGGAGGTGTACCTCTTTAGAAGGCAACGCGGCCAGCACCGCCGCCAGTTCCACGCGAAACACTGCGCCGCCACGCTGGCCGTTGTAGCAGAAAATCTTCCCGCCATGCTCCTGGATAATTCCGAAGCAGATACTGAGTCCCAGCCCAGTGCCTTTTCCCACCGGCTTCGTAGTGTAGAACGGATCGAATACCCGATGCGGTTCCTTTATGCCCGGTCCCGTATCCGTGAATAGCACCATTACATTCCCGCGATTCCGCGTCGTCTTGATCGACAGCACACCGCCATCGGCGGCTTCCATGGCATCCACCGCGTTGGTGATGATATTGAAAAAAACCTGCATCAACTGGTTGCCATCGCCGCGAATTCCGGGCAGCACCGACTCCAGTTGCAATTCGATCTTCACCGAGCTTGATCGCAGATCCAGTGCGCGCAATTGTACGGCGTCCGCCACCACGGTGTTGATGTCCAGAAGTGTCCGCTCCACCGGCACCTGCCGCGCGAAACTCAACAAATTCCCCACCAGCGTTTTAGTACGCCGAGCTTGTTCGCGAATTTTTCCGGCTGTGCTCCGCGCCTTTTCCGAAAGGGTGGGATCATCTGCCAATAAATCCGAAAATCCAAGAATTGCCGTTAACGGATTGTTGATTTCATGCGCGGCGCCTGCTGCCAGCTGTCCCAGCGATGCCAACTTTTCCGATTGCACAATCTGGGTCTGTAGCCGCCGCAAATTGCTTACCGATTGCTCCGCCTCTGCAAGCAGTTGCACACGCTCCTCGTCTGCCAGGTGCGTTCGCACGAACACTAATATGGAGCTGTCTCTTATACACATCT
>CAXMLS010000179.1:0-6052 GCA_964194235.1 uncultured bacterium
ATGAACAGGCACACCCAAGAAGCACAAATACCGGCACGAGAAGTTTCATCGGGATTCTCCCCGCGTTCAAAAGAGGCCACCAAACTCTCTCGACGTTCAGACCGCTTCAAATCTTATACCAAGTGTGCGCTCAGACGCTGTTGTTAAGCCCAGGTTAAGCTAGACACACCACGAGCGTCCATTACTCATTCCTCACCCGGTTGAACAACGGGCCACACGTAGAAGTGGCGTTCCCGCCCGGCACATTTCTGGCGGATCGTCGGCAATCCGGAAAGTATCCAGAACGGCGCTACGGGAAGTCACTGATTTTATGGTGCGGCTCGGAGGTGTGAAGCACCTACCAACTCTGAAGGGGACTCTTCGCGGACAAATTCGACACTCTGGACTGCCATCAAACTGCCATCAACAAACCCAAATTCAGACAAAAGTTGGCAAACAGAGCCAACACAACCTGCAAGTCATACCTTTGATTTCGTTCGATAAACGACAATAGCATCGGCAGAAAAACACTGTCAATTTGCGGGTAGCGAGCTGTTGCGGAAGCGTGTGGCGGGAAGAGCGCGAGTGGTGTGGAAGAGTGTGGCAAAAAACTTGGCTGGCGCGTATAGGCGCGCGGCAAGTTAGCGCGAAAAGGGATACATGATCCAGCCGATGCCCACGCCGACGACGACGAAAAGAAAAAACGACCACACGATATATTTTGCGCGCTCGAAAGAACTTCGGCGGCTTAGAAATCCGAACGCCACGGAAACAACCAGGGCGAAAATAACCATGGCTTGCAGATGGCTGAGGTGAAATTCCGGGGAGGCGATCATGCTTTGCGCCCGCGGGTGGCTTCATACGCGTGCAACGCCGCCAGCAAATTGAGAACTCCTGCGGTGGCCAGGAGGCGCGTGCCGTAGTCGCCGTTGGCGTGCGACACGTCGGAGCCGTCATTCTCCAGCGATCTGGCCACGAAGTAAAAACTTCCCGTGCCAATGTCCGCGACGTAGCCGAGCGTGGCGAAAGCGTCTTCACCGCTGCGCAAAAATACGTTGCCGCGCATTCCCGCGCCGAGAATGACCAGCAGCCCCACGGTAAACAAACACGCTACTGCTCTGCCCCACATTTTCAGCAACGCGTGGCCCAGACCGGGCACGAGCCATCCCGCTACGCCAATCGTGAGCGCGAACGATTCGCGCTTGGCATTGGCGGATGTAGCCGGCACTACTGTGGTGTCTTCCGTCATGTCTTCTCTTTCGGCGGCGGTCCTACCAAACCTTTATGCCAGCAGCGCCAAAATGTCTTTTTGTACTGCGCCGGTGACGCGCGCCTCGTGTTTATCCACGTACACATTCACTTCGCTACGGATGCCGAATTCCGGCAAATAAATTCCCGGTTCCACCGAGGTGCAAGTGCGCGGAATCAGGCGGCGCACATCGTGCGTCTCCAGTCCGTCCATGTTGGCGCCATTTCCGTGAACCGACTCGCCGATACTGTGGCCGGTGCGATGATAAAAATATTTTCCGTAACCGGCCTTCTCAATGACGCCACGCGCGGCTTTGTCCACCTGCCAGCCTTGCACGGGCTTTCCGGCGGCGACTTTATAGCGAATCAGTTCCACGGCCTGGTCTCGCGCGTCTCTCACCACCCGAAATACTTTGGCGTACTGCTCCGGAACTTTCGCGCCCAGATATCCGATCCAGGTAATGTCGTAGTACACGCTGCCGGGAGTTTTCTGCTTGCCCCACACATCCAGCAACAGCAAGTCGCCTTCGCGAATCGGGGATGCCGATTCCAGCGTCGGCCCGTAATGCGGGTCGCTGGCGTGCGCGCCGACTGCCACATCGGGGCCTTCTTCCGCATGCAAACCCGCGGCGTCGAACTCTTTCACAATCCACTGTTTCAAATCATATTCCGTCAGGGACTTTTTTTCACGAACGCTGCGCGCCGCCAGCTCAAACGCGCCACGAACGATACGATCGATCTCTTTTCCGGCATTTTCGTGTGATCGAAGCTGTGCGGCCGTCCAGCACGCTTCGTATTTTTGAACCAGGTCAGCGGAGCTGACCACCTTCGCCCCTGCGCCGCGAATCATTTCAATCGTGCCTGCATCCACCATGGACACGTAAGGAATGGCATTCTTGGGGGAATACTGCATCGCCACGGTCCTGGCCCGTCCTAAAATTTTTTTTACGTTCTTTTCCAGTTCTGCAAGCCCAGCGTAGTAAAGGGTTTCTCCGGGGAGACTGGCCAGCGATTGCGTTTCGATCTTGTGGACCAGTTTTTTCGGCGTTCCTTTGGTGGGAACAAAATAAAACCATCGGCGTGTGCGCATGCCTTCCGGCAATTTCAGGATACGCTGTGCAATCGGATCACGGCCACGAAAGTCATAAAAAAGCCATCCGTCAACGTGAGCGACAAGGAGATCGTTCTGCAATTCTGGAATGTCTATGCTCATTTTGCTTTGCGAGAATTTGTCCACAAGCTCCAGCCTTAGGCGTCCTGAACAAGCAATTGCGCGATCTGCTGCTTGGTTACGCCTCGTATTTCCACGCGCTTTATGCGACTTGTATCGCCGCTGAGGATTCTAACAGCGGCCTTCGGTGTTTTCAAAAGTTGCGCGAGGTATTCGATAAGGGCTTCGTTTGCGCGTCCTTCCACCGCCGGGGCCCGCAAACGTATTTTAATTGCTCCGGCTATTTCTCCCACAACCTCATCGTTACTGGCACGCGGCTGTATTCGCGCGGTAAAAATAATTGTGCCGGTATTCAGATTTTCCAGGATTTCCAGCATAGAGATTTGAAGAAATTCTCCGATTACCAGGCTCTCTGGTATTGGACCGGCGAGGTGATTTTGAACTCCATGGCCTCGGCCGCACGTCTCGGCCAGTATGGATCGCGCAACAATTCGCGCGCAAGGACGACGAGATCGGCTTGTTCGGTGTTCAGAATAGTTTCCGCCTGCATCGGATCGGTGATCATGCCGATGGCCGCGGTTGCGATTCCCGCTCGCTTGCGAATTGCGGCCGCGAAAGGCACCTGGTAACCCGGCCCGACGGGAATTTTCGCATGCGGAACGCTTCCACCGCTGGAAGCATCGATCACATCCATGCCGATAGCCTTCAGGCGCGATGACAACTCGACGGTTTGATCCAGGTCCCAACCGCCGTCCGCCCAATCCGTCGCGGACACGCGAAAGAAAAGAGGTAAACGAGCGGGCCATGTTTTGCGAACCGTTTCACTCACACGCAAACAAAGGCGCATCCGGTTTTCCAGCGAACCACCGTAGTCGTCTTTACGCATATTAGAAAGCGGTGACAAAAACTGATGCAGCAGGTATCCGTGCGCGCCGTGAATTTCAACGACTTCGAACCCGGCGGCCAGTGCGCGTTCTGCGGCAAGCCGGAAAGCGTCAACAACCTGATCGATCTCACCCAATGACAGCTCTCGCGGCGTTGTATAGCCGGTATCGAATGTCAGCGGACTCGGGGCCACCGTTTCCCAACCGCCATTGGCAACCGCGACGGCCTTGCCGCCTTCCCACGGCGCCGAAGTGCTGGCTTTGCGGCCGGCATGCGCCAATTGGATTCCGGCGACGGCGCCGGATGCGTGAATAAATTCCGTAATGGGCTTCCAGGATTTAACGTGTTCGTCGTTGTAAATTCCGGTGTCCCCGGGCGAAATTCTGCCGCGCTCTTCGACTGCCGTCGCTTCCGCAATTACCAGCGCGGCGCCGCCGACCGCCCTGCTTCCCAGATGCACGAGGTGCCATGTTTGCGGATGTCCATGCTTCGCCGAATATTGGCACATGGGCGAGACGACGATGCGGTTCTTCAATTCAACTTCACGAATGCGTAGCGGGCTAAATAATTTCATCGTGTCCTTTTCCGATTTGAATTCACTCGAAGCAGCTGATTGGTTCAACGCGGCGGGCGGGTCCCAAATATCGCGGTTCCAATGCGGACTTCGGTAGCCCCTTCTTCTATGGCGATTTCGAAGTCGTGTGACATCCCCATCGATACTACAGGTAACGGCAGACCGGTGCTTTTCGAGAGCTGCTCTCTTAGATTCCGTAATCGTTGAAAATAGGGCCGCACTTTTTGGGCATCGTCCAAAAACGGCGGGATGCACATCAGTCCCGCCAACTCGAGAGCCGGCAGTGGTCTAATTTTTTCGATCAACGCCGGCAGATCCTGGACTTCCGCGCCGCTCTTGGTGGCTTCTTCGCTGACGCGCACCTCAAGAAGGATGCGCAATTTTTCCGTTGGATTTAATGCCGCGCGTGCCTGGTCCAAGCGTTGCGCTACATCGAAATCATCGATCGAATCCACGGAATGAAAGCTTTTTGCGGCGCGAGCCGACTTGTTGCTCTGCAAATGCCCGATCAAATGCCATGTGCCTGCGAGGTGCTCAAGCAGTTGGCGCTTCCCTTCCCACTCCTGCACGCGGTTCTCTCCAAAATGCCGGACGCCCGCTTGATACGCTGCCCGTAGGGACTCGGCCGGCTGCATCTTGGACACGGCAATCAAGGTAAAAGTTCCGGTATGCCCGCACTTTTGCCGGGCATTCGCAATGCGCTCCAGCACCCTCTGCACATTTTCAGTAATGGTAGATTGCGTCTGCACGGATAAATCGTAGCATGCGGACATTTGCGGCGCAGGCGGCGCGCGGTTACACTGATTTTTATTGAGCTGCAATCGTGGTACTTCGCCAGCATTCGAAAAGTTTCAGCAGCACACTTTTTGCCGTTCGAGTTTCACGATGCGACAAACGGCGCGCGAAGCAATTTCACACCCTCAGATCGAAGATGATGACTAGAGGAAAACTGATCGCCATCGAAGGAATCGATGGCAGCGGCAAGCGCACGCAGGTGGAACTGCTTAAAGATGCGCTGCGTGCGCGCGGGCATCAAGTTTATTTGACGGGCTTCCCGCAGTACGATTCGTGGTTCGGAAAAATGGTCGGCCAATTTCTGAATGGAGAGCTCGGTCCGCTGGAACGCGTAGATCCGCATTTCACGGCGCTGCTCTACGCGGGAGACCGACTTGAAGCCAAGGCGGCGATTGAAGAAGCGCTCGCTGCTGGGAAAATCGTCCTAGCCGATCGATACATCGGATCTAATATGGCGCATCAGACGGCTCGGGTTCCGGCAAGTAAACGCGCTGAATTCACGAAGTGGATTGAACATCTGGAGTATCAAGTCTATAGCCTGCCGCGCGAAAGTTTAGTCGTTTACTTACGCGTGCCGCCGTCAGCAGCACAAAAACAAGTCGCGCAGAAATCCGAGCGTAGTTACACTTCGGCAAAACAGGATTTGCAGGAAGCCAGCCTTCGCCATCTGGAAGATGCCGCTGAGATGTACGATCGACTTTCCAAGCGCGCGGGGTGGACGACGGTGCAGTGCTTCGACGCGGCCAGCCAGAAGATGCGCGCTCCTGGCGAAATTGCCTCCGAAATACTGGCCGCAGTGGAACCGGTATTGATGGCCATGCCAGCACAGGAGCGTTCCTAGTATGGGTTTCGGTGACTTCCTTGGGAACGAACGCATCGTCAGCGTGCTGCGGAACGCGCTGCGCATGCAACGCGTTCCGCATGCGTTGCTGTTCACAGGAGAATGCGGCGTAGGCAAGTACACGCTTGCTCGCATGTTCGCGCAAGCAGCTACGTGCGAACGACTCGTGGACGATTTCTGCGGAGCTTGCGACACATGCAAGCGCGTAAGTTTGTTAGCCGAGCCTGTAAGCCTGGTTCAGCAAGGCCTGGCGGAACGCGGCGAGAGCGCGGATGCCGCTACCGTGGAGCGCATTCCGCTGATCCTGCAAACGCATCCGGATGTGTGGGCCCTCGTGCCGGATCCGGTTCGCCTAAAAACTCCCGTGGCACGTCCGATGCTTCGCGTTGGTCAGATTCGTGCCGTGCAGCGCGCCGCGTACTTCCAGCCGATGGGGCGCAGGCGCGTTTTCATTCTGGATGGCGCGGAGACCATGCGCTGGGATGTTTCGAATGTGTTTCTGAAAATCCTGGAAGAACCGCCGCCGTCAGCGACGCTTATTCCTGTCTCTTATACACAT
>CAXMLS010000180.1:0-4257 GCA_964194235.1 uncultured bacterium
CTATAACGACGAACGGCGGGACTGGAATTCGACAAACCGTCCAGAAAATATTGGTTCTTCTCGAGATTTAAGGAATTCGTGGAGAGCCCCGTGGAAGTAGCTCTCTGCTGGTAAGGATCGCGGCCGGATCAAAGAATTTCGCAACCCTCTTGTTCCTTACTGCAATGCCGTCGCTGAATTTGGCGTGATCAGTACGTGAATCGGTAACCATAAGTCGGCTTCTCGTCAGTATTCCGGTCCAGCAGAGTGCTGATCGCCGAGTTTCGTAACACCCTCGTTCCTGCCCGCAACGCCGCCCCTAAATTTGGCGTGCTTAGCACGCGAATCGGTGATGATAAATCGGCCTGTCGGCATTAACAAGTCGCCAAATCGCTTATTACTCCCGTATCACGGGCTACTCGGAACTTAGCACTGGTGAAGCATAACTTCCGTATGCCGACAATCCGCCCGGAACGCTGTTCGTTACTTCCCACATCCCCGTTTCTGGCTAACCTCCTTGTCACCGACAACAGCGAAATCGACGCGCCACAATGACAACGGCGGCTGAATCCTAGCCGATTTCAGCTCTGAGGGACTGTTCGCACTCACCATGAATCTCTTATCGTGTATCCTGCTCGTTTGCCTCGAAAAAACAAGAGCAGGAGATTTTTGATGCAGCCAACTATAAGCAGTCGTCGATCCCTTCTCCAATTGTGTGTAGTCACGGTTCTGCTAGGTACTGCTTTTCCGCCTACTTCCAAGGGACAGGAACCTGATACAGGCAGGCTCCCGGGACTGCAGTGGCGGCTGATTGGACCCTTTCGGGCGGGTCGAGTAACGGCCGTTGCTGGGGTGCCGAATGATCCCAATATCTTTTATTTTGGCACTCCGGGTGGCGGGGCGTGGAAGACTTCGGACGGCGGGCAAGTCTGGAAGCCGAGTTTTGATAAGGAGCGAGTAGCTTCCATTGGTGCATTGACCGTCGCGCCCTCCGATCCGCGTGTCGTATACCTTGGAACCGGCGAGCAGACGAGAGGGCATGGGCTTTACAGGTCGTCCGACGGTGGTGCGACGTGGAAAAATGCCGGGCTGGAGCACTTGCTATTTATTCAGGCGATCGTCGTCGATCCGCACGATCCCAATGTCGTGATCGTAGGCGGGAATTCCCTGGGGTTTGGAATTCTGTGGCATCCGCTTCCAAGCTGGGCAGATACGGCGAATCGGGGAATCTTCAAGACGACCGACGGCGGAAAGAACTGGAAAAAAGTATTCGGTCAACCCCACCGATCCACGCACGCTGTATGCGGTGGTATATCACCCGGCTTCCGGTTCGGGCGCGTCGCGGACCGAAGCGACTTCGGAAATCATCAAATCCGGCGACGAAGGCTCAACCTGGGCGCTTCTACAAAGCAAAGGGTTGCCGGAGAAAGCGCGCAAGCGAATTGGCATTGCGGTCGCGGGGGGAACGGGTGGACGGCGCTTGTACGCGATCATGGATCAAGGCTTCTTTCGTTCCGACGATGGCGGCGCGAACTGGCAGCAGTCTACGAAAGATCCACGTGTGGTTGGCGATGAATACTTCAGCCGTGTTTTCGCCGATCCAAACCACCCTGACGTGCTCTATGTTTCTCAGACGTCCATGTATCGTTCTGTGGATGGCGGCAAGACGTTTGAAGCCTTTGCGGGCGCCCCTAGCGGTGACGACTTCCACGTGGCCTGGATCGATCCCCGGGATTCCGATCGCATGATTTTCGGAGTGGACCAGGGCGCGATCATTAGCGTCAATGGAGGAAAGACGTGGAGTTCCTGGTACAACCAACCGACGGGGCAGTTTTACCATGTCTCCACCGATAATTCGTTCCCGTACCGGGTTTATGCGGCGCAGCAAGACAGCGGAACCGCTGGTGTGGCAAGTCGCAGCGATTATGGCGAGATTCTAGCTCAGGACTGGTACTCGATAGGTGGCTTCGAATACGCGTTCATCACGCCAGATCCCATCCATCCGAACCTGGTTTACAGCGGTGGATGGTACGGTTCGGTGGTTCGACTGGACAAGACCACGGGGCAGGTAGCGACTGTTTTTGAGCGCGGACAGAAATATCGCGCCCCCCAAATGGCACCGCTGGTCTTTTCACCCCAAACTCCATCGGTGCTTTATCTGGGAACACAGTTTGTTCTGAAAACCAGCGATGGAGGAATGAGCTGGCAGGAGATCAGCCCCGATCTCACCGGATACGTAGAGAAAGACGAACCAGAAGGAAAAGCAGATCCTGATAAGCCGCGCCCTCCGGCGGTTACTGCGCTGGCACCGTCGCCTGTGCAGGGAGGAGAAATCTGGGCTGGCACAAGCAACCGGCTGGTCTATATCACGCGCGATGGGGGCGCAACCTGGAAGAACGTCTCACCATCCGGGTTGATCGAACCCGCCGAAATCCTATACGTCGAAGCCTCGCACCACGATCCCGCCACCGCCTACCTGACGGTTGGCGGCACGCGGGAATCGACGCCAGCCTATGTCGTGCGCACGCATGATTATGGAATTACCTGGGGAAAAGTGGTCAATGGATTCCCGAACGGTGAAATGGTGCGAGTTGTGCGCGAGGATCCGAAGCGCAAAGGCATGCTATACGCGGGAACTGATACGGGAGTCTTCTTCTCGTGGGACGACGGCAACCATTGGCAATCACTTTCGCTGAACCTGCCTGCGACTCCAGTCACTGATCTGGAAGTGCACGCGGACGATTTGGTCATTTCCACGTTTGGACGCGGGTTGTGGATCCTGGATAACGTAAGCCCACTGCGCGAAATGAACGCGGAACCCTCAACTGATGTCCGACTCTTCCCGCCCGCAACGGGCATGCTTGTACGTTGGGAGAACTACCAGGACACTCCGTATCCGATCGAGACACCTGCAGGTCAGAATCCGCGCGACGGCGCGATGATCGATTACTTCCTCAAAACCCCGACCAACGAGGAGTTAACGCTGACGATATATGACGAGAAAGGCAACAGAATCGCCGGGTTCTCGAGCAAGACCAATATGGACAACCTATCATCCGCAAACGTTCCGGATTACTGGTTTGCACCGCAAACGGCCGCGCCCAAGTTGCCAGGCCTGAACCGCTTCGTATGGGAACTGAGATATCCGCCGCCAGCTTCGCTGCCCTACAGTTATTACGGTCAGTTGCTGGAGTACACCGAATACACGCTTGCGGACCACGCCATTCCGGGCCTCACTCCGCGCCAGATGCTGCGGGGCCCACGGATCGTACCCGGGAAATATTCGGTCGAACTGCGCTATGGTCAACAGACTTTGCGGCAGCCTCTGATTGTGGAACTTGATCCGCGAGTTCATGCTTCTTCCCAAGACCTGGCTGAGCAACGCGATCTGGGCCTCAAGATCGTGGGGGGCATGCAGTCGAGCTACGACTCGTATCGGCAAGTGGCCGCATTGCACAAGGCGCTGACCGAGCACAAAGAGATTCTTCAAGACGGCGACGCCAGGACAAAAGACGCGGTCGAACAAATCAATAAGACAATCGAGGCACTGGAAAAGGGTACGAAAACCGCACCGGGATTTGGACCATTGAACCGTGATTTCGGGCGGCTACTTTTCAGCGTTGAGAACGCCGATATGCGGCCCGCGCAGACTGTCCAAGAGGCAGTGCAACGGCTTTGCGCAGTGCTCAGCAACGATCTGATCAAGTGGCAGCAACTCAACGAGCACTACATTTCAATACTGAGTCCGAAGACTACTAACAGTAACGCCCAAGCGCTGTCACGAATCACTGTAACGATGAATGGCTGCAAAGAGTGAGCTCCATTTGGCGATCGAGACTCTAGGTCGCTGCAACGGTTTTGATAGGATTCTGACCCTAGCAGCGCAGATTCATGGTGGGAGAATTTATTCCTTCCTCGACCCTACAAGCGCTGCTGGACAGTTGGCGGGCAAACCTGCAGTTATTCCGATCCAGAAGTCGCAATCTGGGAAGTTACGCCAAGGTCACTTCCCGCCGATTCCGGATGGATCACGGGCAACTCGGAAGTAATCCATAACAGCAAGGTACTGTTCGCAGAAATTGTTCCTGCTCACTGCTGGGTTCGATGGTCCAATTCCACGTGACTGGTAAGTCGGGTAACCGGAGAAGTCGATTCTTACCCTCATGTCCGATTTAGAGCTTTCCTGTTGTGCACCCCTGTTGTTATGTGCAGAGTGAGCCTAGGTTATACTCGACGATGTTCTGAAGGCAACGGCTGGAGGAAAAGTATGTTTCACTT
>CAXMLS010000181.1:0-5543 GCA_964194235.1 uncultured bacterium
GGCCGCTACTACGCGATGGACCGCGACAATCGCTGGGAGCGCATGGAACTCGCCTATCGCGCGCTCGCGCACGGCGAAGCCGCGACAAAAACAAACGATCCGCTTGCCGCGCTGCAGAAAAGCTACGAGCAGGGCGTCACCGATGAATTTGTGCAACCCATTGTTGTGGCGAAGGGCGCAGTAGATTCCGCCGTGCCAGTCGGCTTGATCCGCGACGACGATGCCGTGATCTTTTTCAATTTCCGCGCCGATCGCGCCCGGCAGATGACCTACGCGCTGGCCGCGCCGGATTTCGACAAATTTGTGGATTCCAGGCGGCCCAAAAATCTTTTTTATGTGGCCATGACGCAGTACGACAAAAATTGGCCGTGGCTCAAATTCGTAATTTCGCCCGAAAAGCTGGAGCAGATCCTTGCGCAGGTCTTCGCCGAAATCCAATACAAGAATCTGCGCTGCGCGGAAACGGAAAAGTATGCGCACGTCACCTATTTTTTTAATGGCGGCGTTGAAAAACCGTTCACCGGAGAAGAGCGCATCCTGGTGCCTTCGCCAAAGGTAGCGACGTACGACCTCAAGCCCGAAATGTCCGCCGCCGGTATTACCGACACCGTCGTGAACGCCATCGAGAAGGGCGAATTCGACGCCATCATCATGAATTATGCGAACGCCGACATGGTCGGCCATTCCGGAAAACTCGAAGCCACCATTCAGGCCGTCGAAGCCGTGGATGCCGGCCTCGCCAGGATTTATCAGACGTTGCAATCACGCGGTGGCACCTGGATTATCACCGCGGACCACGGCAACGCCGAAACTATGGTCGATCCCACAACCGGTGGCGCGCACACGTACCACACCACGAATCCGGCACCGTTTATTTTGGTCACCGAAGATCAGCACTTGCGGCTGAAGCCCAATGGTTCGCTGCGCGATATCGCTCCGACCATGCTCGGTGTGCTGGGCCAGCATCAACCGTCCGATATGACCGGAACGGATTTGCGGCTAAAGCCATAAACTCCTGGCGAACCTATTTTCGTCACCGATCTTTTCTCAATGAATGATGCGCAAGAGGCCAGCGTGAGCGGTAAAAACGATCCCGCCCATACCAAAATTGTGATTTGCGTGTGGCATCCATTCACCGAATGGCGGCCCAAACCGATCATGTCCGAATCCATTCGCAAGCGCTGGCCGGAAATAAATGTCGTCCATCTTCCCAACTACGATCGTCTTCCCGATGAATTGCCCGACAGTGATATTTTTGTCGGCTACTCATTGCGAGCGGAACAACTTGCGGGAGCCACAAAACTCAAGTGGCTGCATTCCACGGCGACAGGTGTCGCGCAACTCATGTATCCCGAATTGCAAGCGTCGGGAATTGCGGTTACCAACGCCGGCGGAGTTTTTTCCCTCCCCATGGCGGAACACACCATCGGTTTGTTGCTGGCCCTGGCGCGTAATTTTCCCGATTCATTGCGCCAGCAGGATAGCGCCACGTGGTCGCAGCAGAAGTTGTGGGACAAACCGCAGCATCTCACCGAGCTTAACGAAAAATTGCTGCTCATCGTGGGATACGGTTCCATCGGCAGGGAAGTTGCCAAACGAGCGGGCGCCTTCGGCATGCGGGTGTGGGGCGTAACCCGGTCCGGCAAAGGCGACCTGGCCTACGCGGAAAAGATTGTTCCGGTTTCCGCACTGAATACCGTTTTACCAGACGCGGATTACGTTTTGATTTCCGCTCCCGAAACCGCTGAGACCAAATACCTGATCGGCCAGCAACAAATTCAGCACATGAAACCCGGCGCGCGTCTCATCAACGTCGGCCGCGGTTCTCTCCTTGACGAAACAGCATTGATTCGTGCGTTGGAAAGTGGAGCGCTGGGCGGCGCCGCGCTCGACGTAGCCGAGACCGAGCCGTTGCCATCGACGAGCCCGCTGTGGCACGCGCCAAATATTTTTATCACTCCGCATACCAGCGCGGTGAGTGACAGATTGTGGGAGCGAGAAACGGCGTTGCTTATGGAATTGCTGGAACGATGGTTCTCTGGCCGCGAATTGCTGAATCGCGTCGATTTCGCGCGAGGATACTAATCACAGGTGCGTAACGGTAGCTGCGTTTAAGGTCGTTGCGAAGCGAAAGTTGCCTAGTGGAAGTTGCGTGACGAAAGTTCCGCTCTGCAAAGCATCTGCATAATTTCCGCCGCAAATAATCAGTCCCCCACGCCGCCCTTCGTAGCCTGGTATCCCTCACGCGCGTACACAACATACTTTTGCTTTTTGCCCTTTTGATCGAGCACGGTCAACGGACTGCCATCCGGCGCTACCAGCTCCACCTTCACTTTGTGAAATTTGCCGTCCTTCGCGCCGCTCCCGGGGCTGTAGGAAATGCTGTATTGATGGCGTAGCAGCGAAGCGACTTGTTGAAATATGCCAGGTACCTCCCCGTCAAATTGCGGGAACCACGAAAAACCGCCGGTCTCCAGAGCGAAGGTCTTCAATTGATTTTCCGCCTGCAGATAGTCCATGTGCGAACTACGCGAGCCGCGTGAATCGAGAAAATTCGTAAAGGTTTTGTCCAGCCCCACCGCAAAAATCGTCACGTCGCTCTGGCGCAACTGTTTCATCGTTTGGTCCAGCGTGTGCTTCGAAAATGTATCCACCCCGCTGGCCAGCAACAGAATCGATTTTTTCCCTTTTACGTCCTTCAAGCGTTCGTTGGTTTCCAGTATCGCGTCAAAAACGTTGGACTCGCTGAATCCCGGAAAGTACAAGCGATTGATCGCCGCGCGCACTTCATCTTTATTCTGCGTGAAGTCCACTTCCAGCCGCGTCCTCATATCGAAAGTTTCCAGCGCCACCCAGTCTTTCTGCTGCAGGTTCGGAAAAAGCGCGTCCGCCCAATATTTTGCATACGCCGCGAACCACCCATACGCGCGGCCGCTGAATTCCATCAGGATGACGATGGTGATCGGAGCGTCCGTGGGCGCGAAGTTGGTAATCGTTTGTGGCGCGCCGTCATCGAGCACCCGGAAATTTTCTTTTTTCAGCCCAGTCAGGATGTCGCCATTTTTGGTGGTGGCGATCACGTCCAGCGTTACCACCGGCACATCCACTGCGATGGTCACGCCGGCCTGCGGAGCAGGCTGTTGCGCCGGCGGTTTCCCGGCAGGATCCTGCGCGGGAACGGGCGGCGGTGGCGCCTGCTGCGGCTGGCCACCTTGCGGCCCGTCGGGAGCTTGCGCAAATGCTGATTGTTCAGCGAGCGAGCACCATAACAATCCCGCCAGAGCTGCGGTCAGAATTTTAGAGACAACCTTCATACCTGGACCTCATTTTCGCGCGCTCGATACTTCACCGGACGCAGTTGAAACTACGCAACCCACTTGTACGGAACGGCGTAGCACGGACACCTGCATGTTAGTATGAAGCGCAATCTCAGCAAAGTGTTGCAGGCGATAATTTTAGATGGAGGGTCTTTCGTGAGCGGGAATCGAACAGTGCGGATCGCGTTGAGTCTGGCGGGGTTGTTCCTGACCGGCGGTTGGCCATTAAGCGCGCAAAATACCTCGCAACCCACCCCTGCGGCCACGACTGGCCCAATGCCGGCTCCTTCTCCAGTTGGCGATACTTCGGCATTGGCCAAAGAAGCGCAGGGCTGGCTGATCGATCTCATCCGCACCAACACCACGAATCCGCCGGGCAACGAGCAAACCACCGCAAATTATCTTGCCAATCTCCTGGACAAAAATGGCATCCCTACGGAACTTCTCGAGGTGGCCCCGGGACGCAGCGCGGTGGTCGCGCGCCTGCGTAGCACGGCGATGGCTGACCCCTCCAAATCGCTGTTGCTCGTCGCGCACATGGATGTTGTTGGCGTCGACCGCCCGAAATGGACCGTCGATCCGTTCGGCGGAGTAGTAAAGGATGGCTACCTCTACGGTCGCGGCGCCATCGATGACAAGGGTATGCTCGCCGCAAATCTTGCCGCCTTTATCGCGCTGAAGCGCTCCAACGTGCATTTAAATCGCGACGTTATTTTCCTGGCCACCGCCGACGAGGAACAAGGTGGCGACGCCAGCATCAAGATTTTGATCTCCAAGTATTGGGACAAATTCGCCGCCGGCTACGCAATCAACGAGGGCGGCGAAGTGTTCGTGAAAAACGGCAAGGTTCAGTACGTGGCCATTCAGGCCAGCGAAAAAGTAGCCATGAATGTCGCGGTCGTAGCGCGTGGAACTTCCGGGCACGCTTCGCGTCCGACAAAAGACAATGCCGTCGTGCATCTTGCCTCCGCCGTTGGCAAAATCGGAACGTATTCCGCTCCCGTTCACTTCACCACCATCGTTCGGAGGTATTTCGAGCAATTGGCCACCATCGAATCCGATGATCTGGGCAAGTGGATGCGCGCGCTGGACACGACGGAGCGCGGCGAGCACGCGCAGAAAGTTATTTCCGAAGCCAGTCCACTGTGGAATTCCATGATGCGCGATACCGTTGTGCCTACGATGCTTTCCGCCGGCGTGCGCAACAACGTAATTCCCGGAGAAGCGCGCGCCAATCTGAATATTCGCTTGCTCCCGGGAGACACCGTCAACGTCTTGCTCGCCGACCTGACCAAGCTGGTGAACGACCCGCAAATTAAATTTGAAATGCAACCGGACGGAGGGCTTGCCGCGCCGCCCTCTTCGCTGGAATCGGATTTCTACACCACGATCTCGAAAGTGGCCACCGCGCAATTCGCCAACGCGCCGGTAGTGCCTTTCCAATCCACTGGCGCGACCGACTCCGCGCAGCTTAGACTGCATAATGTGCAGGCGTACGGATTTTTGCCGTTTCCACTTGCGGAAGAGGACTACCAGCGCATGCATGGGGACGACGAACGGATTCCTCTGCAATCCTTTACGAAAGGTATCGATGTTTTGGCGCGCATTGTCGCGGAATTCGCGGCCGCCAGATGACCGGCGTTTTTTATAAAACAATCGTGCAGTACGTAAACAATCCGCACTCATGAACTTTCGCCACTCAAAAATAGTCTGCACTATCGGCCCCGCAAGCCGCTCGCGCCGCGTTCTGGAACGGTTGCTGGACGCGGGCATGGACGTTGCCCGCCTGAATTTTTCGCACGGTACGCACGAAGATCACGCCGCGAACATTGCGCTGCTGCGCGCGATTTCACTGGAACGCGGCAAAACTATTTCCATCCTCGCCGATCTTCAGGGGCCAAAAATTCGCACCGGCGTTTTAGCCGGCGGCAAGCCCGTTCAACTGAACGCCGGGCAACAATTTGTAATCACCACTGCGCATATTCTGGGCGATTCCACGCGCGTGAACACCACCTTCTCCCCGCTGCCGCGCGAGGTTCATCGCGGTAACCGCATTTTACTTTCCGACGGATTGATTGAGTTGCGCGTGATGCAGGTGCGAGGCCGCGAAGTGATCTGCAAAGTCGTGAATGGCGGCGCGCTGGGCCAGAATAAAGGCATCAATTTGCCGGGTGTGCAATTGCGAGTGCCCGCCCTCACTCCTAAGGCTGTCTCTTATACACATCT
>CAXMLS010000182.1:0-4540 GCA_964194235.1 uncultured bacterium
GGGTACACGTCCGTGATTTCTCACCGTTCCGGCGAAACGGACGACACGACGATTGCGGACCTAGCGGTGGCAACCGGAGTAGGTCAAATCAAGACTGGCTCTGTATGCCGCGGGGAGCGAACCGCTAAATACAACCGGCTGCTCGAAATCGAGAAGGAACTGGGGAAAAGCGCGATATACGCAGGGCGCTCGGCATACCGCGGTCCTGTGGCTCACGCGTAAGTACGGTTAGGAGGCATTGCAAGATGAACAATACGAACGACCCCGGAATCGGCAGGGACTATACGGACGAGGAGATCCGCTCGTTTGTCGGTGACCTAGAATCCCTCCGCAGCGGGGAGCTGACGGTATCGTTGCTCGTGGGTTGTGGCGCGCGAGCCATTCCGCCTCTTCGCGACTATCTCTTGGATGGGCAGCCGCGCGGCATCTTCCAGCCGAGGCAAAGAGCGGTGGAAGCGCTGGCCCAACTGGGAGCGAAGGACGTGCTGTTCGAATATCTGTCCCAGACGCGGGACATTCCGGACGCGGTGGTGCGTTTCGGGGAAGAAGCCGTGGAAAACACTGCGGCGAGAGAGCTTTCTCGCTGGCTGACCGAAGATGTGTATCAGTTTGTTCTGCATTTGGCCCAGCAGCGAATGCGCGTTGGACTGATAGAAACACTTGGAGAATTTGAGCGACCGGACTCAGCTTCGGTCCTGATTCATGCCTTGGGAGACGGCGTGTGCCGCGCGGCCGCAGAAGCCGCACTGCACGAAAACGCGAAGAGCGCGCTTTTGGAGGCGGTCCAGCGGAAAGCGGTAAAGGAAGAAGAGAAACCACCCGAACGGCAGAGGCGGCGGGCCGCTATGCGCATCCTCTCCGAGATCAGCCTTACGGAAGAGGACTGGAGCGCCCTTCGGCCATTGCTGCACGATGAGGACAAAGAGGTTGCGCTGACGGCGGCGATGCTCGTCGTGGACTCGGGGCCGGCAGCGGATAAACTGGAAGCGGCGCGGTTTTTGATCCGGTCTCTCGATGGCGCGCATTGGTTTCTGCAGAGTCGCATCGAGGACTGCCTACACAGAAATTATTCCGTGGTGCGCGAACAGATTGCGGAGGAAAGCGACCTGCGCCGCCGGACGGTGAAAGGCGAGCCACTGGCGGACCCCGTGCTGCGGATTCTCGAAATGCTTCGGTCCAGGGGCCCAAAGGAAAGGTAGCTGCATGGCGAATGATCGCGATCTTGTCCAGAAGGATGAGGACACGAAGAAGGACGTGAGCGGCGCCTTGGCCGAGTATGAAAGGCACAAGTACGATCTCGCGCAAATCCTGCGTGAGATCCATGCGGCTGCGTACCAGATGAAGAACGACGTGCTGGACCGCGCCATCGGAGAACTGACGAAGAAACTGGCCGAGGACCGTTTCTATCTCACGGTGGCCGGTCAATTCAGCCGGGGGAAAAGCACCCTGATGAACGCGATTCTGGGAAAAGACTATCTCCCCTCGGGCATTGTGCCGGTAACGTCGGCGATCACAGCGGTGAGCTACGGCAGCCGGGAACGCGTCGTGTTGCGGATCGCCGGAAGCAACCTGACGAGTGAGATCGGAATCCAGCAGCTGGCCGACTTCGTGACGGAGCGCACGAATCCCGGAAATCGGAACCGGATCGAGATGGCGGAAGTGCAGGTTCCTGTTGAAATTTTGCAACGAGGTTTTTTCTTCGTGGACACGCCTGGCCTCGGCTCGGCGGTGCGTGAGAACACGGCCACGACGCTGGATTTTCTACCGAGTGCTGACGCCATCGTGTTCGTGACGAGTTCCGACGCCCCTTTGACGGAGGGCGAACTAGGCTACCTGCGACAGTGCCGCTCCACTGTGCGACAGCTGTTTCTCGTTGTGAACAAGACAGACCTGCTTTCCGAAGGCGAGTACGACCACGCGATCGAGTTTGTGAAATTGAAAGCCCAGGAAGAATTGGAAGATACGAACGTGCGCATTTATGGGGTGTCCGCTAGGGACGCACTCAGGTCACGGATGAAGCCCGATACTTCGAAGATTGCGGAGAACGGTCTCGCCCTGTTCGAAAAGGACCTGGTGAACTACATCACGTCGCACAAGCATGGAGATTTTCTGTTGCAGGCGTGCGATCGGGCGTCGGAACTTCTTGCGGAATGCAATTTGGCACAACGACAGAAATTGCTGGGCCGCATCGGAACCTTGCGTAATGAGATGGAGCGAAGCGCAACGCCGGGAGAATCGGGCCGCAATAGACACGCACTTGCCACGAGTTCAACGCCGCGCGGCTCCTTCCTCCGGATTACGTGTGCCGTGTGCGAGCAGATTGTCGACCGGGTTTACGATTTTCTTCGCAGCTACCAATACAATCTGTTTGTTTCTTCAGCTGAGGTGCAGCGCGCACATGCCGAAGCGGGAGGTTTTTGCGCGATGCATACGTGGCATTACGCGAATCTTGCGTCCCCACAGGGAATCTGCAGTGCGTATCCACAGGTGCTCTTTCGCTTCAGCGAAGATCTGCTCAACCTTGCGGAAGGTCACGTTCCGAGACACGTCTCCGACGGTGTCGTTGGGCCTCCCTTGCCGGCGGACAGGACTTGTCCAGCGTGTCAGAAAGCCGCAGATGCGGCGAGAAGTACCGCATTTGTGTCTGACGCACCTGGAAGACACGTTGCTGGCGCTTCACGACGTGTCGGCCGCAAAGTTGCTGCTGGTGCGTGAGAGCGCAGCGCTCCGGCGCGTTGCGGAAAACCTGCAGCGCTACGCGCTGAAACACGAAGGCCGACGCAGCGACCTGATCATGGAAGAGGAGGGACAAGCTCCACAGCAGGCATTGACCCTGGTCGTCGGGCACCGCAATGTTCACCCGCGATTTGGAAGGTCGTGAAAGCCGATGCCCGAGGAGGAAGAGAATTGCTTGACGGTAGGGAGCTGTGTCCTGTAAATTTTTAATTGTTGGGTGTTGGAGTTCACCCTTAACCGCCCACCGGGCAGATGACTCCTACCAGGTTTTCTTGCTTGGTGGCGTCGTTTGCTGAGCCAGAAGTTCCCCACCGCAAGAAATCCTGGAAGTGAATCACGCAGTGAGTGACTGTCGCGCATCTGCCGATGCGACGTCGCTCGGAATATGAGGGCGGAATGACTTCCGGTGACTACGACTCTCCTGCAGGCCTGAACGAGTTTCAGGCGCGACGGCTCCTTGTCACCTGCCAATACATCGATAAGGTGCTCGGTGAGATTGAGGAAGTGCTCAATTCCGCGGCTTCGAAGGCTGCTTTCCCTAAATACATTCAGGACGTTACCCCCGCCCAGAGGCGAACACTCGAAGATTATTTCGCGCGGATTCGTGCTCAACTAACGCGGGTACTGGAGGGCCAGGGAATTCCCCGCCCCGAAGCGGCTATCCCGACGAGCCGTGCGGTGTCCACGTCGTTGACGGTGATCGATATTGCTGTAGAAGAATTGCGTCCGCGTTACATGCGCGGGTACGGCGACGTGCCACCGGAGCTGGTAACGGAATTGGAAGGAATCAGCGGCGAACTCCGCGGCTTGGTTGCACGTGTTAACCAGTATTTGGCGCAAGGAGCTGGACAGGATCTGAAGAACCGCCTGCACAGACTGGAGAAGACTTCGTCGGAATTGGCCCTTCTCGCTAAGATCGAGCGAGTGGTGACGGAACGCGGGCTTGTGGAGTTCCGCACCGCGATTGCTGGAATCGCCGACCGGTTAGAAGACCAAAGTTTGGAAGTGGCGGTGTTCGGCCGCGTGAGCGCTGGAAAGTCGTCACTGCTGAATGCCATTTTGGACAATGAGATTTTGCCGGTAGGGGTAACGCCAATCACCGCGGTGCCGACACGCATCCGGTATGGACAAGTGCCACTCTTGACGGTGGCGTTCGCCGAACGACCGGCGCAAACCCTCGATGTGAGCCGGCTCTTGGAAATTGCCAGTGAGCAAGGAAATCCGCACAACGAAAAGCGGGTGACACGAATCGTGCTGAATTTGCCATCGCCGCGGCTTCGCGAAGGTGTCACGTTAGTGGACACGCCTGGGCTTGGATCACTGGCGACGACAGGCGCCTCCGAAACGCTTGCTTATCTTCCGAAGTGCGATCTCGGTGTGGTGTTGATCGATGCCGGATCGACCCTGACTCCAGAAGACCTGCGCACCATAGAAACACTGCAAGAAGCGGGGATTCCCGTCGAGATTCTGCTGAGCAAGGCCGATCTTCTTTCGGAAAGCGAAGCGGAGCGTATGGTGAACTATGTGAAGGAACACGTGAGCGACGAATGTCAGATCCATGTTCCGGTATACGCCGTGAGCGCCTTGCCTGGACACCGCGCACTACTGGAAAAGTGGTTCGAGGCGGAAATCCATCCGCTATTTGAAAGGAGTCGTGAGCTGAAGGCCTTGTCCATCAAACGCAAAGTGGGAGCGCTGCGTGACTCCGTTGTGGCGGCATTGACGCTTCGGGTGCGCCGGAGCCGCGGCCTGGCGAGCGCGGCTCCAGAAGATCTGCGGGAGGTCGAGGCCGGGTTGCGGCGGG
>CAXMLS010000183.1:0-3293 GCA_964194235.1 uncultured bacterium
GATGTGTATAAGAGACAGATGTTAGGCAACGAAAAAACGTCTGTAACTCATTAAAAAATAGCGGGGGAGCCTGTAAGCCGGATTCTGTGCGGCGATGCAAGACGCATGGCGTCCCACACCACCGCGGCAATCATTCCTCTAGGTCCCGATTCGCACCGGGACTCCAGCAGCCTACCCGAGGGTTCTCGATTCGCGCTAACCGAAGTCAGCGTAAATCGGAGCGCGTCACTTTCATGAACGCAGCTCGGTGAGCCGGGCCAGCTCTCCCCTCCTATTTGGCCTTGCACCACGCGGGGTTTTCCGTGCCCGCGATATTGCTATCGCGGCGGTGGGCTCTTACCCCACCTTTTCACCCTTACCAAACATTGCGAGCATTGCGAGACGTCCCGCAGGTCTCCCTGCGCGATGCCACCGTGCTGCGCGCCGCCGGCGGTTTATTTTCTGTGGCACTATCCGTAGCCTCGCCGTTCACATCGAAGCCCCCTGGCGTTACCAGGCGCGTTGCCCTGTCAAGAGTTCTGGCAAACAAATCGTTTGCCATGCCTCAGGACGGTGTCCGGACTTTCCTCCCGCCGCCGAATCTTGCGATCCAGCAGCCAGCGATTACCCGGCCCGCCCGCTTTCAACATTATAACCGCGAATGGCCGCAAGGCGCGGGGCTAACCCAATCTGCAATGGATAAATGTTTTTGGTGAAAAATAATTCAGGAACCCCAAGCGCTAATCCAACTCGGCTAACTTCTCAAATTCTTTTTCCGTGAGGATCGGGACGCCCAGAGCCTTCGCCTTGTCGTGTTTCGATCCCGGGTCGGTGCCCACTACTACGTAGTCGGTCTTCTTGCTCACCGAGCCGGAAATTTTTCCGCCGTGCTGCTTCACGATCTCGGCGGCGTCTTCCCTGCTGCGGTTCGCAAGCCCTCCGGTGAAGACGAACGACTTGCCTGCGAATTTGTCGCTCTTCATCTCACGCTTTTCCATCGTCGGATGCACGCCGGCTTTGCGCAATTTCTTGATCAGTTGCAAATTTGCCGGCTCGGAAAAAAACTCCGCAATCGCCGCGGCAACTTTTGGACCAACTTCGGCTACCTCCAGCAGTTGTTCTTCTTTCGCTGAGGCAATTTCTTCCAGCGAAGAAAAATGTTCCGCCAATAGCTGCCCGGTTCGCTCGCCGACGAAACTGATTCCCAGCGCGTAGATCAACCGCGCCAGGCCGTTCTTCTTGCTGGCCGCAATTTCCTCCAATAAATTTTGCGCCGATTTTTCGGCAAATCGTTCCAGCGCGGAAACCTTGTCCATCTTCAGCAAATAAAGATCCGCAACATCGCGTACCAGGCCCTGCTCCACCAATTGATCGACGATCTTTTCTCCCAAGCCGTCGATATTCATGGCGTGGCGCCCGGCAAAATGCAGCAGCGATTCCCGCCGCTTCGCGGGACATGCGGCGTTCACGCAGCGGTACGCCACGGTATCTTCCGCCTTGTGAATCGTGCTGCCGCATTCCGGACACTTCGCCGGCATATGAAACGGCGTGCGGGTCTTGCCCTGCTTCACCACCTTCAGCACGTGCGGAATCACTTCGCCGGCGCGTTCGATCAGCACGGTGTCGCCAATCTGCACGCCCAGTCGCTCGATTTCGTCCATGTTGTGCAACGTCGAGCGGCTCACCGTCACTCCGCCCACCTGCACCGGTTCCAGAATCGCCACAGGAGTGAGCGTGCCGGTGCGACCAACATTCACGAGGATATCGGTCACCACGGTGGTTTCCTGCCGCGCGGGATATTTATACGCGATCGCCCACCGCGGAGCTTTCGCCGTGTACCCCAACTCGTTTTGTATCGGGATGGAATTTACTTTGACCACCACGCCGTCGATCTCATATGGCAGCTTTTCCCGCTTATCTTCCCAGCTGTCGCAATAGCCGAGCACGTCCGCAATGCCATCGCAAAGTTTCCAGTCCGCCGAAGCGCGGAAGTGCGCTTCTTTCAGCGCTTGCAACGACGCGGAAAGTGTTCCGAACGGCGATTTTCCGTCGACCCGCAGGTAATACGCAAAAAAATCCAGACGCCGCGCCGCGGTGATCGACGAATCCAGCACGCGCACAGCGCCCGCAGCGGCGTTGCGCGGATTGGCAAAAATTTTGCCACCCGATTGCTCCTGTTGCCGATTCAATTCCGCGAAGGACTTGCGCGTCATCACAATTTCTCCGCGCACTTCAAAACTTGCCGGCAGCTTTACTTTTTTAAGCGCCGCCGGATCGACGCGCAGCGGCACCGACCTGATCGTCTTCACGTTCGGCGTGACGTCTTCGCCGGTGCGCCCGTCTCCACGCGTTACGGCCCGCGCCAGGGTGCAGTTTACGTACTGCAACGAAATGCTCAGCCCGTCGAATTTGTGCTCCGCAATGTACTCAATTTTTTCCTGTCCACTGTTTTCGCGCACGCGCCGGTCGAATTCGCCGAGCGCTTCGTACGAAAACGCATTGTCCAGGCTCAACATCGGCCGAGCGTGCTCCACAGTCTGAAACCCATCGCGCGGTTTTCCGCCTACGCGCACCGTCGGAGAATCCGCGGTGATCAGTTCCGGATGCGCGGCCTCCAATGCCTTCAACCGCTCCATCAACCGGTCATACGCGGCATCCGAAATCACCGGATCGTCGACCACGTAATAGCGGTATTCGTGAAAACGCAGTTTTTCGCGCAAATCGTCGATTTCGCTTTTGATGGCTGTGCCTGCCCGGGCCATAAATCCTCGAAAAGGAATACTGCGATGAATCTCGCCTTCATTATATAGAATCATGGACAGTGACCGACACTTGCCGATCCGTCGAAAGCGTGCTGCAAATGGCCCCGCTGATTCGCAATCCCGACGTTGGCGGCGGGCTGGCGGAACGGTTTCACTTTCTGGACGCGGCACAGTAACCATCCCATGAATATTGTTACTCACGCCCTCGCGTCGCTGGCTCTTTGCCGTGCGATTTTTCCGCGGTCGCCAAAACTCCTCTGGGTGTGGGCTATTGTCGCAGGCACGATCGCCGACATGGACGCGTTCAGCACGGTGTTCGGCCCCGCGACGTATCTCGCCTGGTATCGCACCTACACGCATTTCGTACTCGCTACATTTATTTTCTCTGGAATTTTCGCTGCGTTGTATCGCCTGTGGGCAGTCTCCGGGTTACGTCAGCGCTTACCGGTGCGCGCTATTTTTATCACCGCTCTGCTGGCGCAGTCTCTGCATCTCGCCATGGAAGCGCTGCAATCGCAGGGCATAGAACTATTCCTGTCTCTTATACACATC
>CAXMLS010000184.1:0-1849 GCA_964194235.1 uncultured bacterium
CTATAACGACGAACGGCGGGACCGGAATTCTACAAATCGTCCAAGAAATTTTGGCTCTTTCCGCGCTTTAAGTAAAACGTGGCGAGCATCTTGGAAGTAGCTTCTCCGCTGGTAGGGAGGACTTGCACTCCTCGCCTCTCTCGAGCCGCTTCGCGTCATCCGCCACCCACCACAGAGGGCCTGCCCGCAATGCCGCCCCTAAATTTGGCGTGCTCAGCACGCGAATCGGTGATGATAAGTCTGCTTGTCGGCATTAACAAGTCGCCAAATCGCGATTGTCGCCCGAGTCACGGGCCCCTCGGAACTAAATCCGTCTGCGAGTGAGTCGAATAACCCGGACAAGTTGAAGAGTAGGTCGTTGTTATCGTTGGAAATTGTGATGAGCTGGAATTTTCAAACCGATACAGTGAACGTCCGGCGAGTGCCTGCTACTGCTGATAATTTATAAATTCTTATCGGCTGTAATTACTTGCGGGCGAAGCGGTCGAAGTCTGCCATCTGGCGTTCCATCTCCTCGCGCGGGGAGTCGGCAGTCGAGCGCACACCTTGAATGCGCAGTTTGAATTCGTCGGCATTCGATGCGCGCAGCAGCGCTTCGTCGAGGGTAATCAACTGCTTGGTATACAAATCGAAAAGCGATTGATCGAAAGTCTGCATGCCGTACTGGCTGGTTCCGGCTGCGATGGCCTCGCGAATCAAGCGCGTCTTGTCGGCATTGATGATGCAATCGCGAATGTATCCGGTAGCGATCATGATTTCGACCGCGGGCACGCGGCCTTTGTCATCGGCGCGGCGCACCAGGCGCTGCGAAATAACCGCCTTCAAAGTTGCGGCCAATTGCAAACGAATCTGCTTTTGTTCCGGCGGCGGAAAAACCGCGATAATGCGCTGGATGGTTTCCGTCGCGTCCAATGTGTGCAACGTAGAGAAAACCAGGTGGCCGGTTTCGGCGGCGAGCAAAGCCGTTGAGATAGTTTCCAGGTCGCGCATTTCGCCGACCAGTATCACGTCCGGATCCTGGCGCAGCGCGGCGCGCAGCGCGGTAGAGAAATTGGCGGTGTCTACTTCCACTTCCCGTTGATTGATGAAGCTGCGCTTGTCGCGATGCAGAAACTCAATCGGGTCTTCAATAGTAATCAGGTGGTCCGAACGGTTGGCATTGATGCGGTCAATCATCCCCGCCAGAGTTGTGGACTTACCGGAACCCGTGGTGCCGGTTACCAGCACGAGACCGCGCTGCTCTTCGCAAATGTGCGCGACTACGGCCGGCAGATTCAATTCTTCAACGCTGCGAATTTTTGTGGGAATTACGCGCAACACCATGCCCACGTTGCCGCGCTGTTGAAAAACGTTTACGCGGAAGCGGCCCAGTCCGGCCACGCCATAAGCCATATCCAGTTCGGCGGTTTCTTTGAACTTTTGTTTCTGGCGATTCGTCATCATGCTGAACGCCATCGAAAGCATTTCTTCGGGAGTCACTCGGGGTATGTCGGCCAGTGGCGTGAGGACGCCGTCAATGCGCAGGTAGGGATGATTGCCGACTTTTAAATGCAAGTCGGAAGCCTTCGTTTCCACCGCGCGGCGCAGGAGATCGTCGATGCTTAGTGCCATAGCGATTTTGACCCCGCAAGATTTCTACTATTACCGGACACTAACATCCGCGGAATGGCGTCACAAGCGGACATCCGGCGATGGTTACGCGCTAGTTACCTGAGCCCGGGTACAGATGCCGCGTGACACGAACCGTGACAACGATCAAAGCCGAATCGCTAAATTCGTTTCAAGTATAGCGAATCGTACAGTAATGCTGCGGCGAATCCGCCCGCCAGCGGCCCTACCCAGAAGACCC
>CAXMLS010000185.1:0-2418 GCA_964194235.1 uncultured bacterium
GATGTGTATAAGAGACAGACACGATACAGCTCAAAGGAATTCAGCGACGGAAACAGGTACGCGGCAAGTTTGCCGACCGCGACCGCTTCCCACGGGCAGACGATGAAGTACGCAAGCAACATCATCCAGCCGGTGAAATAGCTGACGAATGCCGGAAAAACCTGCGCGGCGTACGCAGCTTCCCCAGCGGCGTCCGGCAAGCGCACTACCCATTGGCCATACACATAGCCAACAGGCAAGAGTAAAACTCCCCCGATAGCGAATCCCAAAATGGCACCGAGCGGACCGCCGCGACCGAGCCAATCGTCCATCAGCACCAGCCAGCCGACGCCGACCATGGAGCCAAAGGCCAGTGCGAAGTAGTCCGCGAAGCGAAGTTTGCGTGCGAGCGTAATCATGGTGTGGAATTTTTACGTTCCGGTTCTGTGAACTCCGTGTGAATAAAGTCGGTACCTTTTTTGATACAGCATTTACCGGGCAATAACAAAACTCGCATAAAACCGATCTGCGCGAATGGAGTACACCTCGTGTTTGCGTGAAGCGCGGATTTTTCCGTCGGGCAATAAAGCCATGCCGTTCACCGGCTGGCCTTCAAAACCAAAGACTTCAAGGAGAATATCCGATATGCATTTTCGCTTTCACAAGGCAACGGCCATCGCTGCGGCATGGGCCATCGGTTGGTTGCCCGCGTCCCCTGCTTTTGCAAACGACCGAGATGATTCGTCAACCAAGACGCCTATTAAACACGTTGTAGTTATTTTCCAGGAAAATGTTTCGTTCGATCATTATTTCGCGACCTACCCGCACGCTACAAATCCAGGTGCGGAACCGCAATTCGAAACGAAAGACGATACGCCGCGCGTCAACAGCCTGCAAGCCGCGGGACTTTTACACGAGAACCCGAATTCCACGCAGCCGTTCCGGCTGGATCGCTCGCAAGCAGTCACCTGCGATCAGGATCACGATTACGGTGACGAGCAGAAGGCATTTAACCACGGCTTGATGGATAAGTTTCCGGAATCTGTAGGAAGTGGAAACTCAGCCGCTTTCCCGTGCGCCGATTTTGGTAAGGGCACGGGATTAGTGATGGGCTATTACGACGGAAATACGGTGACGGCATTCTGGAATTACGCGCAACATTTTGCCATGAGCGATAACTCGTTCGGTACCGGATTTGGTCCCTCGACGCCGGGTGCGATTAATCTAATCTCCGGTAACACCGCAGGCGCTACGCTGATTCCACTGGCGGCAGACGGAAAGACGCCGGGCAAAGCGGCGGGAAATATTGCCGGTGGATTGAACTCCGGGGCGGTCATCGGTGATCCGCGACCGGCATTTGACGATTGCGTTTCCACTCCGGTGATTGGCACCGCGAAGAAGACGCGCATCAGCATGACCGGCACGAATGTCGGCGATTTGTTGAACGCGAAAAATATTACCTGGGGCTGGTTTCAAGGGGGATTCGGTGCGACAAGCCGGCTCAGCGACGGCACCGCGGTTTGTGCAGGCATTACCGCTAGTCTGGCCGGACCGATGAATGACTACATCCCGCACCATCAGCCGTTCATGTACTACCAGCAGACTGCCAATCAGCACCATCGACCAGCAAGCTCTCCAGTTATGATCGGGAGATCTGACCAGGCAAGTCATCAATACGACCTGCGCGATTTTTTCACGGCACTCGATGAAGGCCGGTTGCCGGCCGTGAGTTTCATCAAGGCCAAAGGCGCGCAGGACGGACACGCCGGATACTCCTCACCGCTCGATGAGCAAACATTTGTGGTACAGACCGTGAACCGGTTAATGCAAAGCGATGAGTGGAAGGAAACCGCCATCGTCATTGCGTATGACGACTCCGATGGCTGGTACGATCACCAAATGGGACCGATCGTCAGTCAATCCGACGTTAGCGAAGACGAACTGGCGGGGCCCGGAAGTTGTGGCGTTACGCCGGCAGGCGGGACGCCGGGTAGGTGCGGATATGGGCCACGCTTGCCGCTGCTGGTGATTTCGCCATATGCAAAACAAAACTACGTAGACCATCGGGCGACGGACCAGACTTCAATCCTGCGTTTCATTGAAGATAACTGGGAATTGGGGCGCATCGGGAATGGTTCGCTGGATGAAAAGGCCGGGCAACTAGACGGGCTTTTTGATTTCGATGAATCGCACCGTACATCCAAGTTGATACTGGATCCTGCAACAGGACTAGATCTGAATCAGAAATAGCATTACACCCTTCAACCAGCAACAATCACAAGACAAAGCTCAGGGCCGCCCCTAAGTTCAGGGGCGGTCCTGTTTTGTTTTTAAATGGCGTTAAAAGCCGCGCTTTCACAGACTCACATTCAAGGCGTATCGGTGCGCTTCCGCGAGAAAGCAGTCTGAACTACACTATTCCTGTCTCTTATACACATC
>CAXMLS010000186.1:0-6380 GCA_964194235.1 uncultured bacterium
CACCTAGACTTACCAACACTTACATCAATCCTATTTTTATTTTTACTATTTCAAAAGAGGAGAGTGGTTCCGGACCTTTGGTGCAACGGGCTTAAACTAAGACAGGAGCCATGCATGCATACAGGCGAAAATGTCATCAGCCTGCCATTGCAGCGTGACGCATAATGTTGGCGACTGGTTGCGTTGCCGCCAGTTTTCAGTTCACCGTTTGAGTCAATCCCGGCGACGTGCTTCCGGCGACGTTGGAGTTCCCGGTGAACACAGCTGTTATGCTGTGGAAACCTGCGCTCAGCGTTGACGTGCTGTAATTGGCCTTTCCGCCAGCCAAGGTGACCGTTTGCAGAGCAGTCGCACCATCCATAAACGTTACCGATCCAGTGGGCGTGGTCGTTGGTGATGTTATGGTGGCTGTGAATGTTACGTTCTGGCCCACCATCGATGGGTTCAAAGAAGACTTGAGCGTTGTCGCACTATTGGCTTGGTTTACTGTTTGTGTCAGCGCAGCCGACGTACTCTTAGAATTTTGTGAATCTCCGCCATAGGTCGCGGTAATCGAGAGCGATCCGACGGGCAAGTTTTTGGTGGTTCGCGTTGCAACGCCGCTAGAGTTCAGCGTCGCATAGCTAATTGATGTCGATCCGTTCTTGAAAAGCACCGATCCAGTTGGAGATGGGCCGATGGAAGTCACCTCGTCCATGAGTGTCACGCTTTGCCCGTATGTTGAGGGATTCAAGCTCGAAGTTGGTGTACTCGTGGAACTGGAATATACATTTACGATTTGTTTCACCGAGCCGGAGCTAGTTTTGAATGATGCGTCTCCTGGATAGCTTGCCGTGATTGTGTGAGTGCCAGCCTTGAGCGTTGACGTGGTGTAAACTGCCGTCCCTCCTGATGAAGAAACAGAGGAGAGAGTAGTTGCCCCGTCTTTGAAGGTGATTAATTCCCCGTCCGGAATTGGCGCGTAGGTTGAGCTAATCTTGGCCGTGAAAGCGACCGGTTGGTTGACGAACGTTGGGCTTCCTGAAGTCGTGATAATCGTGGTGCTGGCCGCCTTATTCACTACCTGAGGCGCAGAGTTCCCGCTGCTGTTCCCCCAGCCGGTGGCACCGGTGAAAGTAGCTGTGATGGTGTGGCTAGCGACCCCTAGCGCGGTCGTACTAAACGACGCATGGCCAGAGCCGTCCACTGTCACATTTGACGCCCAGGTTGTGGCGCCTTCGGTGAAAGTCACCGCACCTGCCGGAACGCCCCCGCTGGAAGTGGTCGTGGAAGTGAAGGTTACGAGCTGACCAAAAACAGAGGGATTCGGCGAAGATTTCACCGTTGTGGCTGTGGTGCTGATGTTAACGGACTGCACGTCGCTTCCAGCACTGGCGGCAAAATTTGTGTCGGAAGCATAGGTGGCCGTCACGTTGTGACTGCCCAGCGCCAGGCTTGAAGTGGTGAAGGAAACAACTCCGCTAGAGTTGACCGAAGCCTGCGCGACTACCACGTTTCCATCCTGGAAGGTCACCATGCCCGTCGGTGTTCCGGAACCCGGCGGAGCTGCGGCGACAGTGGCGGTCAAGGTGACAGATTGCCCCGGATTCGACGGGTTCGGCGAAGAAACTAGCGTGGTAGTCGATCCACTGGTGTGGATGTATTGGACCAGGGACGAACGGCCAGCGCTGAAGTTTCCGTCACCGCTATAGCTGGCGGTAATGAAGTGCCTGTCGGCGGTCAGCCCCGAAGCGGTGTACGTTGCGTGACCGGTTCCATCCAGAAAAATGTTGGAGGCGAGTGTAGTCGTCGTGCTGTTCAGGACGCCCGGGCTGGGGACGGAGTACACCGTGTCCTGAAGAGTGACCGTGCCGGTGGGCGTAAGGCCGGAAATGCCGGTATTGGTTATCGCCGCTGTGAACGTGAGCGATTGCCCGGTTACCACGTTGCGGACATCCGCCATGGAAGAGGTGAGCGCGATGCCCACGCCGCTGACACTGCCAATCGCGGACATCGTGCCGCCATTCAGAGTAAACACCTGGCCATCCGGACCGATGAGGCTCGGAACGTAAGGTAAGCCCACCCCGGCATTGAGTTGCAGGAATTGAGTCAGCGAGTTGCTGGCCACGTTCCAGCTATAAATGTGACCGTCTTCGCTGGGAACGAAGATACTGTTGGTGGCTGGATTGACCGCCGCCGTGTTGATGCACCATTCGCGCACCGCGTTGGGCAGGCTCGCCGAGCGGAATTCTTTGTCGGGCGTGGGGCCGATCACAGTTAGTACCTCGCGCATGATGAGCATACCGTTGGACGACGTATGGGCATCGACCTGGGTGGCATTGGGATCGAGTAGCGCGATACGGTTCACTCCGTCACCGCTGTCGCCGCCGGCGTTCGCATAATTGTTGTACTTCGAAAACAGCAGATAAGAGGACGTCCCGGTATACGAAGGAACCATGGTGGCTGGCACGATCGATGGTGTGTTGTCCCATCCGAAGCCGCCGGGAGTTTTCTCCACCGCCAGGTCGCTGCTGAAGTGCAGCATAAATCCACGTGAGCCGTTGCCTGGGTCGCCGAAGATGCCGAAGTAAACGTCATTGTCTGGGGCCACCATCGGCGATGCGGTGCTGTCGTCTAGAAGCGTTGCATTATTGAGGTTGTTGCTACGCGGGTCTTTTAGAAAGACTCCGTACTTGGTCGCCAGAGTGGTGGAATCCAGGCCGAGCAAGTAGCCATATGATTCCGTGCTCGCCGATTTCACAGCCACGTACACGGTGGTCTGATCATTGCTCAGCGCGGGAGCGGAATTGTGGGTATCGCGTCCAATGTTGGCATCACCAGCGGCCGCGCCCGCCAGCACGTAGGTGGCGTTGCCGTTGGGGTCGATCCGCGCAAAGCCGCTTTGCGTGGTGCTTAGCGGAGCTGGGGCTGTACCCTGGACGCGGAAACCGAAGAACACGTTACCCTTACTGTCCGCGGTGATGGGCGTGTTGATGAAAACCGAAGAATTGAACGCAGCGGCATTTGCCTGGTAATTAGCCAGCGCGGTGTAAAACACCTGATGTACAGGTGCGCCATGACTGGCCGAATCGACGTTGTTAATGTGATAGATGGTCCCGCCCGCGCCCGGATAGTAAAGACGCGTTTCCGTGCTTGTCGCCAGAACGGGCTGATAAGGGAGAATCCAGTTGTGCGACGGCTGAATGTAGTCGGTGCTCAGTGAATAGATGGCGGTACCGTTGGCCGCGTTAAAGACATTTATCTTGAACCCGCCTGTGGCGATTTTCACCGGGACGAAAATGGTGTTGGCTGGCGTTATCAATGGGGCTCCGTAGTGCGCGAGGGCCCCGGTGTTATTCAGGTCGATAGCGGTCATCCAGTGGATCGCATTCAGGTTCTGGGCCGTCGGGCTAAAGTTGGCCGTGTGTTGTGCGTTGCCGCCGAAGGTTGACTGCCCCTCCGCCTTACCGATCACCAGAAATGCGAAGCCCAGATAGGCGGTTGCCGCGCTTAACTTTCCTAAATTCATTTACGTGTCTTCCTTGGCAGGCAGGCTTTTCTTTGCGCGCTGGGGAGCAGAAGGTAAAACCCGGGATTTCCAGTGATGGTCCCAACGACCGGTAGTAGCCTGCATATATATTACACCTAAGCTATGCACAGAATTCGGCCGCAGTGAGCTTCGGCTGCCACGACCCTTTGTCAGTTTCCGTTTGATCGTTCCCGCTTTAATCGAAAGCCCCAACGTCGGCGAGAGACGCCCTTAGCCACCACTGAATCGCCCAACTATTTCTTGATGTCCCGGCCACCCTTGCTCATCGGTTCTGACGACGCCCGTTTTTCTATTTTCCTCAGGGCTTCTACAGGTATCTTTATTATAGAGGCCTTAAACGCCTAACCCCTCCCTAGCTGTGGTTCACGGATTTTAGGCTTGCAAGTAGCTTCGTTTGCTAACGGCATCGGTTTGAGTTATTAATCGTAATGTTGCATTTGAGCTGATTTTCTTCACTGGGGTACCGACTTACGCTGTTGGGCAAAGTAAAAGGAGTGCAGCAGTGTGCAGTTTAGATTTGTGTCAATTGCGTGGAAATTTTTCCATAATATTAGAGATTGTCTAAGGGTTTTTATCTCTAAGTCCAAAGAGGTCTTTTCAATCATATTTGATGTGCGTTCGTTTTGGTTCATATTGTTATGTTTTGTTGCTTATTCTCACGGCAATTAATGTCATTTTTAGAACGATAATGTGCTTTTTTGACGGTTTGAGTCTAATTGACCTGTTTTTGCTCGCCTATTGATTTTTTATCCCTATTATTCACCTAGACTTACCACCACTTACCTCAATCCTATTTTTATTTTTACTATTCTAAAAAAGATTCGGTCGGGCATGTCGATTGGTGGCGTATTGTCACTCCAAATTGTCCTTTAAGTATGTATGGAATCAGCTATTTAGAATAATTATTCAACAGCGGACCTAACACACGAGTCTTAGGGTGTTTTTAGCTAAAGGTCAAACGAGCGTGTCGTCGGAAAATGCTATGTTACCGTGACAGTTTACTTGCACAGGTTTATGAAAACACGATGGTTACGAGCTAAACATCTTGCGGAGATTATTGAGTAATTAAGGGCTATCAAAAGGGAACCGGAGGGGAGTACTTTCGAACCGATTTGGCTATTTTCGTACCTTAGGGTCAGCTCGCACCGGGACATTGACAGGCGGGAGTTAAAAGCTGATTCGGGTGGGACATGCCATCTATAGCCTATATTTGCGTGAAGTCGCGTTAAAGGGCAGGGACGTAGGTGAAGAACGGGCACTTCTTGAGGCATGTCACATTGTTTGGGAACTTAAAAAGCAGATGAGGAAGCAAATACGCTTGGAACGGCAGCTAAATCTATAGAAATGAGCGATAGATTTAAACCTAGGGACTTCCTCGTTCTAAAGCGTTTTGCGCTTTAAGCTAAGACAAGCTCACAGTACTCTGGCTGCGATCTGGTTTGGAATTGTTTGAATCTGTCCCGCGTTGCTGAGTTTCTGGCAGCCCTTTTCAGTTTGAGTTCTGCCCGATAGGCCTGTTTCACTCTCCAGATACATTCGACAGCAGCCCACAGCGTCAGTTCTTCGCTCGCATCGAGACCTTCGCGCCGAGTCTCTGACCAGATGTTGCCCTGCTCGGATGAGCATGCGTTCAGGAAATACAATACTCGTCGAAGTGACGCCGCCTCAGCCGCTTTACGGAGCCTCATGGAATTGCGCCCGATTCACGGACAAATCGGAACTTAGCACAGGAGAAGCATAACTTCCGGTTTGCCGACCATTCCCGGATGTGCGCCTTTCTTACTCGAGCTCCACCTTCGTCCCCAACCCCGTATACAAATAGTTCTCCCCATATGCTTTCTTCAATCGCGCAAACGCCGGCTCACCTGTGCAATGTCCCGGCGCAATCCTCTGCACCTTCCACTTCGTCTTTAAATTCTCCACCAGCACATCAATCTCTTCCACCGGCGTCGTCACCAAGTGCAACCCCCCAAGCACAATCTCCGTCCTCGGATCCACCGCACTAGCCGATTCCAGAATCGCTTCAATCCCCGCGTGCGAGCACCCGTCCACCAGCAGCAATCCATTCGGTCTTTTGATCACCAGCGTCAATTCCGGCAGCTCCAGCGTCCCTTTCTTCTGTGAAACTGTCCGCACCAGGGAAATCCCCGGCGAAACTTCCGTCGTTTGATTCACCAACACAAAATTCCCCGTGTCATACAGTCTGCCCGAGGCGAAATGTTCCGGCTCAGTTCCTCCGAAATACTTCATCTTCGCGGGCAGGCTCTCATCCGCCCGCAAAAACGCTTTCGGAATCGGCGCTCCCCCAAATCCATTCGCCCCATCCGCGGGTACGTACACGGTAACGCTCGGGTTCACCTTCAGCACATATCGCAACCCCGTCGTGTGGTCTGCGTGCCGGTGCGAGATCACGACAAAATCCAGTTTTGTCAGGTCCACGCCCAGCGCCTTCACGTTGTGTTCAAAAATCGCGGCATCGTTCCCGGTGTCGAACAAGATCCGCTTTCCGTTGTGCTCCACTAAAGCGGAAAAGCCCCAATCCTTCGTCAGCTCCTTCGATTCTCCGAACGCATCATAGAGAATCGTCACCTTATCTTGTGCCCGGCAGGGAGCTTCCGACACACACACCATCACTAACGCCAAAATCCGCAGAACTTGGATTCGCAAAGAACACCCCCAACCCGAATTTCCGATTTAGACCTTCGGTTTGTGCATCGTACCCTTCTCTTGCCAGGGGCACAACGAATTGGCCAACTTAGGTACTCGTGGACGATAAATCGGGTACTCGTCGAAGTGCCCCGCCACAGTCGCTTTACCGACGCCTCTCGGGATTGCGCCCGGATCACGGGCT
>CAXMLS010000187.1:0-6449 GCA_964194235.1 uncultured bacterium
AGATGTGTATAAGAGACAGACATATACCAATACCAATCGGAAGGCATCTTCAAACAAAACCAGCTGATCGTCAACAGCAGCGTGCGATCGGGTACGAAGTTTTCTCTGTTCGGTTACTACACGCTGAATTATGCGCATAGCGATACCGGGAGTGCATCGAGTTTTCCTTCCAGCGCGAACGATATCAGCCTGGATTACGGGCGTTCTCCATTCGACGTTCGCCACCGCGTGTTTTTCGGCGGGAGTGTGTCATTGCCCTATGCATTTCGGGTGAGCCCGTTTCTGATCGCTAGCTCCGGTACGCCTTACAACATTACGATCGGTCAGGATTTAAATGGCGACTCGATCTTCAACGATAGACCCGCAATAGCCGGCGGAAATTCGAATCCAGCGAATGTGGTAAGTAACCGCTTCGGCTCGTTTGATCTGATTCCACAGCCGGGAGAAACGCTGGTTCCGATTAATGAATTGACTGGGCCGGGTCGCTTGTCACTGAATGTACGGCTAAGCAGAAGCTTTGGCTTCGGCAAGAAAAAAGAAAACACTGCAAGTGACCTTGGCGGACCCGGCGGATCGGGAGGGACATTCGGGCGCGGACCCGGCGGACCGGGTGGCCGAGGCGGAGGAGGTCGCGGCGGCATAGGTGGGCCAGATTTCGGCAGCACCAACCATCGCTATAATCTTACGTTCAGCATATCGGCGCGCAACATTTTCAATAATGTGAATCTCGCCACGCCGATTGGTAACTTGAGCTCGCCACTGTTTGGCGAATCGAATGGGCTGGCGAGCGGTTTTGGTGCCACGGCCACGGCAAACCGGCGCATCGATCTGCAAGTTTCATTTAACTTCTAGACGGCTCAAAGCACATCGTCAATCAGCGACCGAGCGGTTTGTAAACTTCGCCGCCCTTCATTACGAACACAACTTTTTCCATCGCGCTGATATCGGCGAGCGGATCGCCATCGACGGCAACTATATCGGCAAACTTGCCGGGCTCAAGCGTTCCAATATCGTTGCTGCGTCCCAGAAGTTCCGCGCCATTGATGGTCGCGGCTCGCAGCGCTTCGATGGGTGTCATGCCGCCGCGCACCAACGCGCCGAATTCCTTCGAAACAAAATCGGGATCGTCGTCGAGGCCATACGCAATTTTCAGATGATGGTTCAGCGCGCGTCTGAACGCTGGGCCCTGTTCTTTGATTATGGCCACACCTTTGGCGTAGCTTGCAGGATCACGGCCCTGCGACAGGCCCGTATCCATGTCGTGCTGAAAGCAATACAGCGTGGGCACGAGCCAGGTGCCATGCTGCTCCATCAGCTTGGCGCCTTCTTCATCGAGCACTGTTCCGTGCTCAATGGAATCGACGCCTGCGCGAACGGCGGCTTTGATTCCTTCGGGACCTTCAGCATGGGCCATAACTTTTTTGCCCGCGCGGTGAGCCACTTCGACGGCTTTGGCCATTTGCTCCTGGCTTAATTCCTGCGCGGTGTAATCGCTGATGGGATCCATCACTCCCCCGGTGGCCATCAATTTAATCCAGTCGGCGCCAAACTTGATATCCCGGCGTACCGAGACATTTACCTGGTCCACAGTGTCGGCGATGTTGACCGGGCGCGGCAACGATTTGTCCGGCGCAAGCACGTCGCTGTCGCCATGCCCGCCGGTGAGTGAAACAAAATTGCCGGCGGAAACAATTCTGGGCCCGACAATCAGTCCTTTTTCGATGCTATTGCGCAGCGCCAGCTGGCCGTAGCCGATGTCGGACTCGCCGGCGTCACGCAGCGCGGTGAAGCCGTGATCCAGCCAGATTTTTACGTTGTGTACGCCCCAGATGGCCGCCTGCGGAGAAGACATACGCAAGCTGGAAGTAGAAGACTGATCCTTGGGATTGCCGAGCACGTGCGCGTGGCTATCGATCAGTCCGGGCACTACGGTGTATTTCGACAGATCAATGACGGTGATGCCGGACGGCAGTTCGGTCACGATGCGGGCGATGCGATCCTTTTCTACGATGACGAAGGCATTGGTCGTGACATGTCCGGTGCGCACATCGACCAGGTGTCCTGCGAGGATGGCTACAATCTGGGTGGGTTTCGCGGCGGCGGTCGAATGCGCTGTCTGCGCCGGTAGATTACCGGGGAATAAGAATGTGCAGATGCAGCAGAAATATCTGAAGAAAATTGTCACTGGGGCTCCAGGAATCTTAGAATCGTTCGGCAAGAGCTTACGAAGCGGACGGTAGGGAATGCAATCTTAATCGGCGGCGGCGAACGGGATTAAACTGATTGAGGCGCAAGCCGACGGGTTTGAGGTGCGGGGATGAAAAAGATGCGGCGCAAGAAGTTCGATCGTGGGACTGAAGCGCGGCGGGTGGCGCGCAAATCCGGGATTGCGCCGGCGAACACGCGGGTGATCGAGGACAAACGAAAACGTCCAGCCAAACATAAGAAGAAATGGCTGGAGAAGGAAGTTGTCTGAGGGGCGGGCAGAAATCAAATCGTCTGGTTGCCTAAGGGATCTGCGCGCTACCCTGCAATTGCCTACGGATGTTGAGGCCTTTTTAGTTTTAAGTGAGGTCCGGACCGGACCTAGTTTTTTGAGCTTCAACCGGGGCGATTGGCGGGAACGGATTCGTCGGGCCGAAACAGCAACGCAGCGGCAATATTGCGCTTTTGCGAAAGCACCAGAGCCATATCTTCCAGATTTGTTTTGTTGAAACCCAAACAGGTGACCTTCACGGTGCCTTCCGGATCGATCAGGAAGGTCGTCGGCACGTTCGTCAGGCCGTAGCTGTTCGAAGCAGGATAGTCGGCGTCATCTAGTAGAATCGGGAAAGTTACGCCGTATTCGTCGGCGAATTCCTTACTGGCCCGCGCATTGTCTTGCGATATGCCGATGAATGAAATATCGGCGCCGCCATAGCGTTTGTGCAGGCGTTCCAGGAAGGGAAAGGTGAATTGGCAGACCGGACAGGACACTTTAAAGAACGAGACGAAGACGGGGCCGCGTTGAAGCAGCGCCTTTAGCGAATATTCCGTGCCATCGAGTGACTTCAGTGAGAAATCGGGCGCTGTCTGGCCCGCAACTATATTGTTCATGTGTTCTTTTGATCCCAGCCAGTGCGAAAGCCGATCCAGGATTCCCATCTCAAAAGTTTAGCGCAGAACCCCTAAAGCATCGACGTGGCTTTTTGGCGCGGGTGTAAGTTTGCAGCCTGCGGACTTATGGGAAATAGAATTCTGCCTGCGCCTGTGAAGGGCTAATGAATTTGTTTGGTTTTGCGCTGCATGTAGTCCATGAGCAAATATTGACCCAGGGTGTAGGGCGTCGTGAAATACGCCTTGCCGCGGCACATTTCCGTGATTTTCTGCACAAAATGCACCAGGCTGTAGTCGCTGGCCAGCATGAACGTGTTGATCAGGATGCCCGCGCGCTTGCACTTATTCACTTCTTCCAGCGTTTGCCCTACGACAAAAGGATCCAGACCGAACGCATTTTTGTAAATGCGCCCGTCTTCAAGCGTCAAGGCCGAAGGTTTCCCGTCGGTGATCATGATGATCTGGCGCATGTCTTTTTTCTGGCGGAGCAAAATACGCTGCGCCATCTTTAAACCTTCGCGGGTGTTGGTGTAATACGGACCGACCTGCACGCGCGCTAGCTCGCCGAGCGGAACTTCCTCGGCGCTATCGTGAAAGAGAACCAAAGTCAAGGTATCGCCGGGATATTGCGTGCGGATCAGATGCGACAGGGCCATGGCCACGCGTTTGGCGGGTGTGAAACGATCTTCGCCATAAAGAATCATGCTGTGGCTGCAATCCAGCAACAGGACAGTGGCGCAGGAACTTTGATATTCGCACTGATGCACCATCAAGTCGGAATAGTTGAGATCAATGGGGACTTTGACGCCTTCGCGCCGCACGGCATTGAACAGAGTGCCGCTGACGTCCATATTCAGCGTATCGCCAAATTCATATGCGCGGGTGGCACCGCCGGACTCCACGCCGGTGGACAGGTCGCGGGTATCGTGGCGGCCAAAACTGCTGCGGCCCATCGAGCCCATCAAATCCTGCAAGGTTTTGAAACCGAGGAAGTCGATGGTCTTGTCGGTGATTTCAAAGCGCGTTTCCGTTTGCCGATCTTGTGGCTTACCCAGACTGCCACCGGGTGTTTTCTGGTGCGGCGGCGTCACCTGCGGCGGTTGTTGGGGATTGATAAAGCCTTCCTCTGCAAGGCGCTCCATCAATCTCTCGATCAAGTCTTTTACCGCCTGGCTATTTTGCGCTCGCGGGTCCTGCAACATCTTGCGTAATTCTTCACTCATGACATCTTCGGGCAGCAGATCGCCTTCCTGCAGGGCGCGCAGGATAGCTTCCTTGAGCGCTTCCATGGAACGCTCGTTTTTCATTTCGGAAACGCCATAAAACTGCGATTGGAAGCCGCTCTGCAGGAAAAAATCGCCCATGCGCTTTACGAGCTCTTCCAGATCGACAGCGTCGGCGGGTTCACCAACATATTTACCGTAACGAACAATTTTCATGCGAAATCCTCGGGGCGTTCAAATCTTTGTAGAGCGATGATAAGAGCACGATTCGCGAAGAGCGTTGTGCGCGTTCGCGGGCCAACCAACGTCAATTGAACTGCCGACGCGGTCCGCGCGACGAACTTTCGCGCGGTTCCTGTGGCTTTTGCTTTTCCGCGTAGTAGCCGCGCTCTTCGCTGCGGCCAATGCGACGGTGCGCCCACAAGCCTTCGAGAATCATTTCCGCGGCGGCGGCCGACGCACCACGATTCTTGTGGTCGGACGCGCCGAGCTTGCCGGTGTGTTCCATCAAGCCCTGGATTTTCGATAGCTGCTGGAAACGCTCGTCGGTGCCAGTTAGTTCGGCAATTTTCAGTTCACCGCCCAGCTCAAACCACTGAATCACAGGCTGGAAGTTAACATCCCCAAAATGCTTGGTGAACACGCGGCCGACGGCAGTACGAATCAACTCCCGGGCAATGGTGTCCGCGCCTTTCAATTCGCCTTCATATTCCAACTCCATCTTGCCGGTGATGGCGGGAAGGGCGGAATAAACGTCCGCGACGCTGGCGAAGGTAGAGCTTTCACCAGTGCGCGCTGCACGTTGCTCGGCGCTGCTTACCACACTTTCCAGCGTGGTAATGGGGAGGCGCTGGCTCACACCGGAGCGGCGATCCACGCGTTTGTCTTCGCGTGCCTGAAAGGCAATTTCCTCGACGACCTCGCTGAGATAAGCGGGCACTTCAATGTTCCGTCCGGCTTCGCGACGCACCCACGCTTCCTGCGCGGTGATGGTCATGCCTTCTTCCACGCTGGCGGGATAGTGGGTGCGAATTTCCGCGCCGATGCGATCTTTTAGTGGAGTAATTATTTTTCCACGTGCGGTGTAGTCTTCCGGGTTCGCGGTAAAGACCAACAAAACATCAAGCGGCAGACGGAGTGGGTAACCTTTAATTTGGATATCGCCTTCCTGCATGATGTTGAAGAGGCCCACCTGAATTTTTCCGGCGAGGTCGGGAAGCTCGTTGATACCGAAAATGCCGCGATTGGCGCGGGGCAACAGGCCGTAATGGATGGTTAGTTCGTCGGAAAGGTCGCGTCCACCGCGTGCCGCGCGGATGGGATCGACGTCGCCAATAATATCGGCCATGGTCACATCCGGCGTGGCCAGTTTTTCGACGTAGCGGCTGTCGCGAGGCATCCAGGCGATCGGAGTGTCGTCGCCTTCGGCCGCAATTTTCTCGCGGCAGGCGCGGCATATCGGCTTCAACGGATCATCATTGATTTCGCAACCGACAACCACGGGAATTTCCGCGTCCAGCAAATTGACCAAGCCGCGCAGGATGCGGCTCTTCGCCTGACCGCGCAATCCCAACAGAATGAAATTATGGCGAGAGAGAAGCGCGTTAACGATCTGCGGTACGACAGAGTCCTCGTAACCCGTGAATGCCAGGGAAAAGGGGCTCTCCTCGGTCAATCATGCGCAGCAAGTTGCGGCGAATCTCGTCCTTTACGGAACGCGAAGCGCCGACGGCATCAAAATCGGGAATGCGTTTGAGTTCGCCCAGCGTGCGTGGTTTGGAATGTGGTGTGGAAGTTTTCATCGATGTCGTAGCAGTCATTGGGCCCCAATTGTTTGATTGCGCGTGATGCGCGTCGAGTCTTATTGCGAGTTTAAAAACAATTAATTCAACACGTGTTTCGTTCCAGCCGCCTGTCCGCGCACCAACTCCTCTTTCTGTAAGTGCGGCGCCCAGCTGCGAAGGTAGCCCACCAGGCGTTCCTGGCGTTCGGCTTCGGAGCGTAATTCGAGGAGTTGCTGCTTCCACAAAAGATCTATCGGCAAGGTTGCAGCCACTTGAAAAGAGAAACGCTGCGGCGAAGCGGCGGCTGGATTTTTTGGATAATCGCCGAAGATCAACGTGTGGCAGG
>CAXMLS010000188.1:0-1858 GCA_964194235.1 uncultured bacterium
ATGTGTATAAGAGACAGGGTGTACACGGTATTGGCGGGTTTTGTTATTCTTATGAGTTGGATTTATATGGCCACCCTGATTGTTTTGATCGGTGCGGAATTGGATACCGTGATTCAGCAATTACCCCAGCGACGGTAAGTTTCATTTAATTCCTCAGTGCCTTCCGCGCGCTCCTCGCATCTAAGAAAAGGCCCGCTAACCTCTCATGGCTCAACGGAATGACATCCCGATAAACAGTCCACCGGAAACGTTGGATGTGGGCCTCTTCCATCCTGCTGTTCGCGAATGGTTTGAAGCTGTTTTTCCGGCGCCCACGAAACCGCAGATTATGGGTTGGCCGGCAATCGTTCGCGGAGAGTCCACATTAATCCTCGCGCCCACCGGCACCGGTAAAACTCTAGCTGCATTCTTATGGTGCATTAACCGGCTCATGTTCGTGCCCGTGCCGGAAAAATCGCAGCGCTGTCGCGTCCTTTACATTTCTCCCATCAAAGCGCTGGCCGTTGACGTCGAGCGAAATCTGCGTGCGCCTCTCGTTGGTATTGCCCAGGCCGCCCGGCGTCTGGGATCCGAGTTTCACGAACCGCTCGTCGCCATTCGCACCGGTGACACTCCTCCCGCCGACCGCGCGCGTTTTTTGCGTCATCCCTCCGACATCCTCATCACTACACCTGAATCCCTCTATCTATTGCTCACCTCCAATTCACGTGAGGCTCTGCGCTCCATTGAAACCGTGGTGATTGATGAAATCCACGCTCTCGTACCCGGCAAGCGTGGTTCGCACCTCGCGCTTTCCATGGAGCGCCTGGAACATTTGTGTGGCCGCCGACTGCAGAGGATTGGCCTCTCCGCCACGCAACGCCCGTTGGAAGAAGTGGCCCGCTACTTGGGTGGCGCGGAAATTCCACGCGCGAACGAAGTTTCAAGCCCGACTGAAATCACGCCCGCTCCCGAAGTTACCCAAGCGCAATCATCGTCGCCGACCGAGGTTGCAGAGGAAATTTTGCCGGCGATGGACTCCGCTGACATTGACAACACCTCCGTTGCCTATCGTTCCGTCACTATCATTGACGCCAGCGAACCCAAGCGCCTCGATCTTCGGGTGGAAATTCCCGTCGAGGACATGACCCGTCTCGATGAAGTTTCTCTACTGCCCAGCGGTCCTGCATCTCAGGGTCCCGTCCGCCCTTCTATCTGGAGCGCCATCCATCCGAAATTGCTCGAGCTTGTCCGCTCTCATCGCTCCACGCTTATTTTTGTAAATAGCCGACGACTCGCGGAAAGAATTTCTGGCGCGCTCAACGAACTGGCGGGTGAAATCCTGGTTCGCGCGCATCACGGCAGCGTAGCCGTTGCCCAGCGCAAGGAAATCGAAGATCGCTTGAAGCTTGGCACCTTGCGCGGCTTGGTCGCGACCTCGTCGCTTGAACTCGGGATCGATATGGGCGCAATAGATCTTGTCGTGCAGATTGAGTCGCCGTCCTCCGTTGCCAGCGGAATGCAGCGCGTTGGGCGCGCAAGCCACCATGTTGGCGCCGTGAGTTCGGCGATCATTTATCCAAAATATCGCGCTGACCTGGTTGCGTGTGCCGCAATCACCCGTGCCATGTACGATGGCAAAGTTGAATCGGTCCGTTACCCCCGCAATCCGCTCGACGTGCTAGCGCAGCAAATCGTCGCGATGGTCGCCGTTGAACCCTGGGACGTAACCGGTATTTTTAACGTCGTTCGCAGAGCCGCTCCCTACGCCGGCTTGACCCGCTCGGCATTCGAAAGCTTGCTGGACATGTTGAGTGGCCGCTATCCGTCCGACGAATTCGCCGAACTCCGCCCGCGGCTAACGTGGGATCGCCTCGCC
>CAXMLS010000189.1:0-6774 GCA_964194235.1 uncultured bacterium
GCCGGCGCGCCGGCGGTGGAGTTTGACCGCGTGAAGGCAAAAAAGCAGTTGGATGCAATGGTGCGGCTCAAGACTGAACATTGGCCGAAAGCAAAACGCTATCAGGATTATCGCGAGATGCTGGAGCGCCAGAAGGATATCGATGCTGTGGTGGTGGCTACGGCCGATCACATGCACGCACCGATCACGCTGGCGGCCATGGACCTGAACAAACATGTGTACGTTCAGAAACCGCTGACGTGGTCCATCGATGAATCGCGGCGGCTGGCGCGGCGCGCGAAAGAGTTGAAGATTGCCACGCAGATGGGCAACCAGGGGCATTCGTCGAACGATGCGCGTACCACAGTGGAATATATTCGCGGGGGCGCGATCGGCGAAGTGCGAGAAATTCATGTATGGACAAACCGGCCACTGGGTTTTTGGCCGCAAGGCGTGCCGCGACCCGAGGCGCTGAAGGAGCCAGCAGATACGTTGCGGTGGAATGGGCAGGGCGTTACGGCACGAATAGCCAACTCGTTCGCCGGCTCATATCCCGTTCCGGAGAAGCTGGCGTGGGATTTATTTCTGGGCGTCGGACCGCGCCTGGAGTATCACCCGATTTATCATCCATTCAACTGGCGTGGCTGGGTGGATTGGGGCGTTGGCGCGATTGGAGATATGGGCGCGCATTTGATCGATCATTCCATGTGGGCGCTCAATTTGGGATTTCCGACGAGCATCGAGACGTTGTCGACGCCATTCAACGGGGCGTCTTACCCGCTAGCGACACAAACGTTCTACGAATTTCCTGCTCGGGGCGCGATGCCGCCGGTAAGAATGACGTGGTACGACGGAGGATTGCTCCCGCGCAAGCCCGAAGAACTAGGCGAGGAAGAAGTGAACAAAGGCGGCGGTGTATTGCTCGTGGGAAGCAAGGGAAAATTGATGCATGACACCTACGGGTTTAATCCGCGGCTGTTGCCGAAATCGCTGCACGATTCCTACGGCAAGCCACCGCAGAAGTTGCCACGCATCACGGGCGAAGATCATGAAATGAACTGGGTGGATGCCGCGAAGGGGAAAGCGGAAGCTTCCTGCCCATTCGAGTATGCTGCGCGGCTCACGGAAGTGATGTTGCTGGGTGTGGTGGCGCTGCGGGCCGGAAAGAAGATTGTTTACGATGGCGAGAATATGAGGATAAGGAACGTAGCGGCGGCCAATGATTTTCTGCGTCGAGATTATCGTGAGGGATGGGGTACGCCGTCGGGGAAAAGTTCTTGAGCCGTGGCCGTCGAAGCCAACAATAAAGGGGAGGGAAAGTAGTGATGAGCAACAGGTACAGAATTTCTACGGGGGCGCTGGTCGTTATATTTTTCGCTCTGGGAGGCTGGTCTTCAGTGGGCGCACAAACGGGAAAGAAATGGAAAGCTCACGACCGGAACCGCCCGGCTCCGACAGCCGTGGACCCCGGTGCGCCCGGCACGGAGACCACAAAGGGACGCGCGCCGGAGGATGCGATCGTGCTTTTTGACGGCAAAGATCTTTCCAAATGGGCGCACAAAGATGGCAGTCCCGCAAAATGGAAGGTGGCGGACGGCTATGTTCAGGTAGTGCCGGACACGGGCGATATTTTTACGCGCCGACCATTCGGCAATATGCAGTTGCACGTGGAATTCGCGGAGCCCACGCCGGCCGTGGGCGAAGATCAGGATCGCGGCAACAGTGGCGTCATTATCATGGGCCTGTACGAGATTCAGGTGCTCGATTCTTACCAGAGTAAAACATATCCCGACGGCCAGGCAGGCGCGGTTTATGGGCAATATCCACCGCTGGTGAACGCATCGCGGCCACCCGGCCAGTGGCAAGTGTATGACATTATTTTTCACGCGCCGCGTTTTGAGGGCAGCGGAAAATTGTTGCGTGCTGCGCATGTGACGGTGCTGCATAACGGAGTGCTGGTGCAGGACCACGTGGAAATTCACGGACCCACGGCAACCGGCGAGCCATATAAAGCACATGCCGCGAAATTGCCACTGGAATTACAAGACCACCACCATCCGGTGCGCTTCAGGAATATTTGGGTTCGTGAACTTACGGACGGGGAATGAGCAAAGAGTTTTGGCGCGAATCTATGCGAGGAATCGTGATGAAGGTCCACTAGACCGTTGATTGGCCCTGAGTGTAATTTCGTCGACGGTTATTTAGAAGGAGGAACTATGAACCGGCACCGAGTAGCGCTGATGCTGGCACTTGCGATCTGTTTCTTCGCCGGTTGCCGCCGAGAACCGGTGGATACACGCGCGCAAGATGAGCGCGCGATCCGAGAAGCCGATGCCGCCACGTTGAGGGCCGCGCAAACAAAAGATGCTGACGGCGCAGTTGCCAATTATGCGGATGATGCATCGTGGCTTCCCCCCAACGCTCCAATGGTCAATGGAAAAGCTGACATACGGGCGGCGTGGGCAAAGTTTTTAAGTATTCCGGGATTCGACATCGATTGGCGGATAACAAAATTAGAAATCGCTCGGTTCGGCGACCTCGCTTATACGATCTATTCGTACCGATTGACGATGGATGGACCTGGCGGCAAACCGATCAATGATCAAGGGAAGGATATGGCGGTGTGGAAGAAGCAATCGGATGGAACCTGGAAAATGGTGGCCGATACTTTTAACTCAGACGTGCCTACGGTGGTTCCAGCGCCAGCAGTAGTGAAGGATCGTCAACCCACGCGGGGCGCCAACAGACATCGCCCGGGCCACAAACATCGCAGGACCAGGTAGTTTGATTGGAAGACTATGAATGCACAGGTTCCATCGGTAAAAACCACGAAAGCCCCCAATCCGCAAGCGATATTCGATACGGCGACCGGTTTCATGCGCGCTAAACATTTGTTCGTGGCCGCAGAGCTGGGCATTTTCGAATCGCTCGCGCAAAAAGCAAAGCCACTCGCTGACTTGGCCCGGGATCTCAAGCTACCGCCGAGAACCACGCGCATCATCGTGGACGCCGTGACGGCATTGGGATTTCTCGAACGTGAAGGCGAGTTGTATCGGAATAGCGATGTCGCGCAGGCGTATCTCAGCGGGGCGGGGCCTCAGGATATGCGCTCCTTCACGCGTTTTTGGAACCGCCTGAGCTATCGTCGCTGGCTGACGCTGGAGGACTCAGTACGATTAGGACGCGGCGCTTCAGGGGAATTCAATTTTACCGTGGAAGAACAGAAGATTTTTTCCGAGGGTGTAGAAGGATTTTCGGCGGGACAAGCTGCGGCGCTGGCGGAACGGTATGACTTCAGCGCCCACCGCCGAGTTCTGGATTTGGGAGGCGGCACAGGCTCATTTGTTCGTGCGATTGCGGAACTCTACCCAAAATTGGAAAGTACTCTTTTTGAGTTACCGGCAGCAGCAGCGGTGGCGAGGCAAAAAATAAGCGGAACGCCACTCGCCAGTCAGATGACAATTGTCGACGGAAATTTTCTGAGCGATCCGATTCCGCCGGGACACGATGCGGTTCTTGCGGCGAACGTGGTGCATGTGCTGACGCCAGAACAGAATGTGCAGCTGTTGCGGCGGGTGCGCGATGTGTCCGGGCCGGGAACGCACCTGCTGCTTGTCGACTTGTGGACCAATGCGACGCATACTGATCCACTTTTTGCCGCTCTCATGGCGGGTGAATTTCTGGTCGTGGGCGGAAATGGAGATGTGTACAGTACGGAGGAAGCCAAGGTGTGGCTGTCCGAGAGTGGTTGGCGATTCCTTGAGCATAGACCGCTCGCAGGTCCTGCGAGCCTGGTGCTGGCTGTCGCGTAGCGTTTAAAACATTCCGCCAGATTTTCCGACAACACGTTTTTTACCTGCCCTGAATGGCACCGGCTCATAGAATTTCATTGGATCCGGCTGGTACTTTTTTAAATGCATGCGCGCTTATGTCGCGGATTTACGATTACAACATTGGGATCATCTGGAAATAAGGTCTGATTTATTTCCGTTTGAGGGCGTTATATAGTGCTGGGGATGAACGGAGGTTACCGCAAGATTAATCTTCAAAAAAACTCCTTGCTTAAGCGACTCGATTTAGATTAGGTTACTTCCAAATAGGGGGTCTGAGTGGGCCCTATCCCAGTTTTTCATTCCTTCCTGGTCGCAAACTCCAAAAATTCTACGGGGGTGTGTATGCGTCACTTCAAAGTGGTTTCGAGATCGGTAGTAACGTTTGTGTTTGTGCTTCTGGTAACAGTGATGTCGCTAAGGGCGCAAACAGCCTCCACCTCAACGGTGACGGGGACAGTGTACGACAAGAGTGGCGCGACCATTTCGAATGCCAAGATCGATTTAGAAGATGTCGACACCAAGGCAATCACGTCGAACACTTCCGGAAGTGACGGCGGTTACACGTTTCCTTCGGTCCGACCGGGGAATTACAGCATTTCGGTGTCCGGCAGCGGGTTTCGACAGTCGGTGGTGAGAGGCGTGAAGGTTGAGGTCGGGAAATCCACGCCCGTAAACATCGTGCTGGAAGTAGGCGGCATGACAGAAACCGTGGAAGTGACCGCGGCGAGCCTTGAATTACAAACGCTGGACGCCACCATGGGCAATGTGCTGGATGCGAATATGCTCTCCCAGTTGCCTACGCTCAGCCGCGACGCAACATCCTTGTTGTTGTTACAGCCGATGGCCATTCCTGGGTTTAACGGCCCGGGTGGAACCGGCGAGGGAAACTCGAGCGGCGGAACAATAGCGGGTGCGCGGATGGACCAGAACACCTTTATGCTCGATGGCGGCGATGCCACCAGCAACATGGAGGGCGGCGGCGGTTATAACACCGGGTTTGTGGCTACCCCGCGGGCCGTTGTCCCTACGCCGGTGGAGAGCTTGGAAGAATTCCGCGTGCAAACGAACAACAGCGGCGTGGACTTCACGCGCTCGCTTGGAGCCGAGGTTCAGATGGTGACTCGGCGCGGCGGCAACGATTGGCACGGTGCCGGTTATTGGTATCACCAAAATGACGAGCTAAACGCCAACGACTGGTTCCGCAACCGCCGTCCCAACATTTTCACAGGAAAGCCATTTACAGAAAATCCTGAATGGCGGGACAACCGCTACGGAGGCCGAATCGGTGGCCCGATCTGGAAGAACCGGACTTTTTTCTTCGTGCACGAAGAGGAGCGTCATTTCTTCACACAATCGGTGTTTCAACGGTTGGTGCCGTCTGATGCTTTGAAGGCTGGTATCTTGAAATTCAGGAATAAGACTACCGGGGTCGTCAATGCCTTCAATCTAAATCCTACCCCGACGCTCGACGTGGCCGCGTGCTCTAGCCCTTGCGTTGACAATGATCCGTTGATCGGCACTATGCTGCCCCCCGACAATGGCACCCTCGACCCGCGAAAGATAGGCCTGAACCCCGCCATAGCCGCTGAATGGGCTACTCTGCCTCCGCCTAACGACTTTTCCGCCGGCGATTCCGCGTTAAGGGCACCGCTTTTTACAAGTGCCGTTCCGAACATTAGTAATGAACACTTCGCCGTGATCCGGCTAGATCACAAGATTTCTGACAAATGGGACTTCATGGGTTCTTATCGGTACAGCACCTCCGCCATAACCCCCCCCAACGTTCAGGAGGACATTGGAGGTATCGCGAAGGGCTGCCAAAAGGGTATACCCTGCCCGCTCGCTAGTCGTCCGCTGCAACCGCGATTTTTGGTCGCGGGCTTGACAACGCGACTTACCCCGAATCTCGTGAATGAGTTCCATTTCGACTGGTTGCGCCATTGGTGGTCCTGGATTGCCCCTGGGGCAGGCATCCCGGTACCGGGCGTCAACGACGGTACCGCTTGTGGTGCCGTTTCGCCATGTAGTGACACCCGGCTGCAAATCTGGTCCGAGAGCCGTGTCAACGCTATGGTTCCTATCAACGTAAATACGCAACAGGCTCGCCAGCGCGTTTGGAATGGCCAAGACTATACGTTCATCGACAACCTGACTTGGATTAAGGGCAAGCACGCCTGGACCTTCGGTGGTCGTGTGCAGCTCCAGCACTTCTTGCATGTCCGAGATGACAAGGTGGTAGGCGGCATAACCACGCCTCTCTATTTCGTGGCGCGTGGAGGGCAATTCCTGGACATTGGAGGAATTCCCGTACCCTCCTCTGTTAAGAGCTCGGATAAGAGCACCTTTAGACGTGCTTACATTTCCGCCTTGGGACTGGTGGATAGCGCTACACAGGTACTAACCCGCGCCCGGGACCTAAGTCCACAGCCTGCTGGGAGCACCATCACCCAGAAAGAAAAGGTAAACGCGTATGAACTCTATTTCGGTGACACGTGGCGGTTGACCCCCTCGCTGACGGTCAGCTACGGACTGACTTGGGGAGTGCAGATGCCGCCAACCGATCCGACTGGCAAGACGGCCATGATGATCGACGTAAGCAGTGGCAAGCCGATTGACGCAAAATCTTACTTGGCTGCAAAAGAAGCGGCTGCTCTGAACGGAGATGTGTTCAACCCAACTGTGGGCTATGTGCCCATTAAGAGCACCGGACGAAAATATCCATTCGATCCCGATTATACGAACTTCGGCCCGCGCCTAGCGTTTGCTTGGAACCCCGGTTCGGACGGACCGCTGGGTAGCCTCCTTGGAAACAAGAAAACGGTGCTTCGCGGCGGCTGGTCGCGAGCGTTCGAGCGTAAGAACGGCGTCGGACTTGTTCTGGTTCCTGCCTTAGGCATAGGGTTCGGCGACCTTTCCGTTTGCACCGCTCCAGATACTAAGGGCTGTCTCTTATACACATCTC
>CAXMLS010000190.1:0-14316 GCA_964194235.1 uncultured bacterium
CTATTTGTACGATGCACTAGCGCCGCGGTGTTGCAGTCGCCGATCATGCCGTAATCTTCTATGCGAGATGGCACGCCATGCTCCTGTTAAACAAACTTCAATTATAAATGACTCGCTACGAATAAAATGACTCAGGGCGTAACGAGACCGCTTTTATCGCGCGCTTCAATGTATCTCAGCCGGCCGCCGACGTACGTGAGCTCAGCGCTTCAACGGTTATTGACTTTTCCCCTCGTTTACAGGATTGTGTGTCACCTAGCCTCATTGATTTTCGACCAGACAGCAAGCTGGAAGCGCGTCCGTCGTCTGGTAACGGTTGCGTCGTCGCGGGAGCGGAGCGAGTGCAGGAGCATGTGCTTCTACTGGACCTTGTTTTCGTGAGCGATCCGCATTTGCTCTCCGTGGTCCGCGCGGCCATAGAACGGCTGACCGAGGTGTACGGCTTCTCCCCGCCAGAATGCCGCTCCATAACCCGCGCAGTAGATGAAGCTCTCGCCAATGTGATACGTCACGCGTACGAGAATCGCCCGGGCCAGCGCATCGAAGTTTCTTGCAAACGGATTTCCGAATTGGTCGAAGGCCGGCAGCGTGAGGCGCTGGAAATTCAGATGCTCGATTGGGGCGTCCCTCTCGATCCCAGAAAACTCACCGCGCGCTCTTTGGATGAAGTAAAGCCCGGCGGCCTGGGACTACATTTTATCCGCGACAGTATGGACGTGGTGGAACGCCGGCAGGTAAATGGCGGGAATCAACTTCGGCTCGTGAAATACCATAATGGAAAAGTAAAAGACCAGAGACCTCAAGGAGCGTAACTTTGCAGATTGCCGCGCGCCGTTTAGACCATGCCACTATTTTTGATATTACCGGACACATCGACCTTGCCAATTCTCCGGAGTTGCGGAAAACGCTATTAAAGGAATTACGCGAAAATAAAACTCCACGGGTAATCCTGAATCTCACGGGCGTTCGCTATATCGACAGCTCCGGAGTAGCCTCGCTAGTGGAAGGCTTGAAAGCCGCGCGCGATCAGGGTCTGCGGTTTATTCTCTTCGGACTGAGTCCCTCCGCCAGGGAAGTGCTGCAGCTTTCCCGGCTGATCAATATTTTCGAAGTGCACGAAAACGAAGAGCAATCTTTGGCTTAACCGTATCTGCACGCGCGCCAGATCGAGGGCCTAGTGGAGTTCGTTTCTGATATCGGAGCAAGTGTTACCGGTGGTCTTGCCTACATCGGTTCTCTTGCTGGATTAGCAGGACGCGCCGCCTATTACACTTTCATCGCGCCATTTCATGGAAAACCTCTGCGGCTGCAGCGAGCCATTTCGCAGGCCCTCGACGTAGGTGTTCGCGCGCTTCCCATTCTTTCCCTGATTACGTTTTTTATCGGCTTGATCCTGGCATTGCAAAGCGCATACGAATTGCGCAAATTTGGCGCCATCAGTTTTGTAGCCGGCGCTGTCGCCATTTCCATGACCCGCGAGCTTGGCCCTTTGATCACCGCGATCGTGGTGATCGGCCGTTCCGGCTCGGCCTTCGCCGCGGAAATCGGCACCATGAAAGTCACCGAAGAAATCGACGCCCTGGAAACCATGGCGATCAACCCTATTCATTTTCTGGTGACGCCAAAGTTCCTGGCCATGATCGTTATGTTGCCGTGTCTGACCATCTGGGCCAATTCCATGGGCATGCTTGGCGGCGCACTTTTCGGCGTGGCGCAAGCGGATTTTACTTTTGGACGATATATTCAGTCGTCCATCGATGCGCTTTTCCTGCGCGACATTATCAGCGGCTTGGTGAAGAGCGTTATGTTTGGCGCGACCATCACCGCCGTGGGATGCCACGAGGGATTGGCCACGGGCGCGGGTCCGGAGCAAGTGGGCCGCTCGACCACCCGAGCTGTGGTGATGTCGATTTTTCTGGTCGTAGTGGTGGATTTGATATTCACGGCGATTTTCTTCTTTGTAAGCGATCACTAGTTCGAGGGTCTGTTATATGGATGAACAGTTCGACGATAGTCCGCTGCCAGACGTGATGATCTCTCTGCGCGATCTCCGCGTCAGCTACGGCGACCGCGAAATTTTGCACGGCGTTAGCTTCGACGTGATGCGCGGCGAAACCATGGTAATTCTGGGCGGTTCGGGTTCCGGCAAGAGCACCTTGCTGCGCACTCTCGTTGGCTTGGAGAAGCCCAGCTCCGGCCGGATTATTTTGCGAGGAAAAGACATCTCCACGGCTTCGACAGAAGAGATGGACGACATTCGCAGGAAATTGGGCATGTCTTTTCAGGGCGGCGCGCTTTTTGGTTCCATGACCGTCGGCGAGAATGTCGCGCTTCCGCTCCGCGAACACACTGAGCTCGAGGATTCCACGATAGAGATCATGCTGAGGCTAAAGCTGGAGCAGGTGGGTCTCGCCGGATTTGAAGACTACAAACCCTCGGAGTTGAGCGGCGGTATGAAAAAACGGGCAGCGGTGGCGCGTGCCCTGGCCATGGACCCGGAAATTCTTTTTTTCGACGAGCCCTCCGCCGGGCTTGATCCCATCATCGCGGCGGGCATCGACCAGTTAATTCTTGAATTGAAGCGCGCTTTCCGGATGACTATTATCGTCGTCACCCATGAACTAGCCAGTGCATTTTTGATTGCCGATCGCATGGTGCTGATCGATAAAGGGACCGTAGTGGCCATCGGAACGGTGGAAGAAATGCGCAACAGCCGCCAGCCGCGGCTGCGCCAGTTTCTGGATCGTGTGGCCGAGCCGGAAGTTGCGCGCGAAATGGATTATTTGCAGATGCTGACTCAGCAGTCGCACCGCGGACACGGCGCGGCTTCAAAGAGGGGTGCATGATGGAAGCAAGACGAGAACAAGCGCTCGTAGGTTTGTTTGTGATTGTTGCCGCCGCCGTTCTGGTAGCCACAGTCTTTGGCATCACCGGCGCTTTCGGCCGCACGGCAAAAACATTTCGTGCATATTTTCCTTTCGCCGGCGGACTCGAGGTCGGTTCCACGGTGCGCTATGCCGGGGGGCCGAAGGTCGGTCGCGTAGAAAAGTTGCGTATCGACCCGCAAAATCCCGCCAGCATCGAGCTCACCATCAATGTGCAGACCGATCTGCCGGTGAAAACCGACAGCCACGTGAGAATTATGAGCATGAGCCCTCTGGGCGATAACCACCTGGAAATCGTTCCGGGGAGCGCGCAGGCCGCGTTGGCCAAGGATGGGGCGGTCCTGACATCGGATAAATATCTGGACCTGAATGCCATCACCGAGCGCATCAATGATCTGGCGCCGGAAGCGCAACACCTCCTGCAGACTTTGAACGCTCGCGCCACGGAAATGAAAGTCACCATCGATCGCGTCAACGACCTCTTGAACGACCGCAATCGCTCGAATCTTTCCGGCACCCTGGCGCAAACCCACGCGATGATTGCCGAAAATCGCCCGCAGGTTAAATCCACGCTCGGGCGTATAAATGCCTCCAGCGAAAAGCTTGGACCGTTACTGGATGACTTGCGTAAGACCTCCGCGCAAGCCAACCAGACGCTGAACCATGTCGACACTATGATTGGCGAAAATCGTCCCGACGTGCGCCAAGCGGTGATTGAACTGCGGAAATCTTTGACCACCGTGACGAATTTGACCGGGCGCCTGGACCAAACGCTGGACGTAAATTCCGAAAATATCGACGAGTTGCTCGAAAACCTGCGCCACGTCAGCGAGAATCTGAAAGAATTCACCAACACCATCAAGACCAAACCATATACGTTAATCCGCGCCAATACTCCGCGTGAACACAAAACGGGTGAGCCACAATGAAAATCAGGGTGGGGATTCTTAGCCGAAGCGCGCGCCGTCTTTCACGACTCCCGAAGGGAAATGTGCCGTCAATCGTAATCATGGCGGCGGGCTGTTTGCTCTCGGGCTGCGGAGCCGCGCGGCCGACGCAATATTATCAACTGTCCGTGCCCGGGGACTTGCCGCAATCCGCGCCAAACGTTTCGGGCATCTCACTGGCGCTTGGGCCGCTGGTGTCGTCGCATCTCTACCGCGAGGATCGCATCGTGTACAGCAACGGCCCAGAACAAATGGGCACCTATGAATACAAACGCTGGACTGAACCCCCCGCTGAAATGGTGGAAGAAGTTCTCTTGCGAGAATTGCGCGCCTCCGGTCGTTACCGCGAAGTTTATTCGCAACGCAGCAGCAGTCACGCCGATTACGTGTTACGCGGACATCTTTATGACTTCAAGGAACTGACCGGAGCGTCGCTGGCCGCGCGCGTAACCTTTGAATGGGAACTACGCGATACGAAGTCGGGATCGCTGGTGTGGTCGCACTATTACAGCCACGATGAACCGGTCAGCGGTAAAGATGTGGCCGCCATGGTGGCGGCGATCGATCACAACGTGCAGCGTGGCGTCGGGGAAATTAAATCGAGCCTGGAGCAATATTTCGCAACGGTCGCCAGCAAATAAAATCTTTCTAGCTCGCCGGAACTACGGGGCTCTCCGCAGTATCTATTTTCGCCGCCGGTCGACCCGGCACGATGCTCTTCACGATCACATAGAGCACCGGAATAAAAACCAAATTCAGCGTCGTAGCGGCCAGCATGCCGCCGAAAACAGTCGTGCCTACCGAGATGCGCCCCGCGCGGCCCGCGCCTTGCGCCAGCACCAGTGGCAGCACGCCAAGAATAAAAGCCAAAGAAGTCATCAAAATGGGGCGAAGACGAATGCGCGCAGCTTCCACGGCTGCGTCGACCACCGACATTCCTTGCGCGCGCAATTGCTCGGCAAACTCGACAATTAAAATGGCGTTTTTGCTGGCAAGGCCGATCAGCATGACCAGGCCGATCTGGCAATACACATCGTTTTGCAGTCCGCGCAGCGCCTGCGAACCGATGGCGCCCAGCAACGCGACCGGCACGGACAAGAGAACGATGAAGGGCAGCACGAAACTTTCATACTGCGCGGCCAGCGTCAGATACACGACCACCAGCCCGAGACCGAATAGGATGGCCGCCTTTCCGCCGGACTGCAGTTCTTCCAGCGAAAGACCGCTCCACTCAAAGGTCATGCCGTTCGGCAGCACTTTGTGCGCCAGCGCTTCCATGTCGGCAATTCCATCCCCGGAGCTGCGTCCAGGTGCTGCGGAACCGTTGATTTCCGCGGACCGGAAAAGATTGTAGTGGCTGATAACCTGCGGACTGGCATCCTGTTCGACGGTGACTAAATCATCCAGCGGAATCATCTTGCCGGTATCCGCGCGCAAATAATATTGACCGATGTCTTTTGCTTTTGAACGGAAACGCCCGTCCGCTTGCACATAGACGCGGTAAGAGCGATTGTTGAAATCGAAATCGTTTACGTACACCGAGCCCATGTAAACCTGCAGCGCGTTGGTGATCTGGCTGAGCGGAACTTGCAAGCTCTTGGCTTTTTCGCGATCGATGCGCACCAGGTATTGCGGATCGTTGGCGGTAAAACTGGTGAACAACCCGGCCAGGTCTTTGCTGCTGTTGCCCTGGCCGACCAACTGATTCGCAGTGGCCGCGACAGCTGGCAGGGTGTTCCGTCCCAGGTCTTCCAGTTCAAATTGGAATCCGCCAAATTGTCCTAGCCCCTGAACCGCCGGCGGATTAAAAGGGATCACCAGCGCGCCGGAAATGCCAAACAATTTGGGACGAATATTTGTGATGATCTTTTCCGACGAGTGGTCTAACCCTTTGCGTTCCCGAAATGGCTTGAGGTTGGCGAAGACCATGCCGCGATTAGGCGCACTGCCTGAAAAGCTGAAGCCGGTAACAGAGAATACGCCGTTAATCTCAGGAACCTCGGCGAGCGTCTTTTCCACCTGGCTGCAGATGTCGCGAGTGTATTCGAGAGAGGCCCCCTGCGGAGACTGCACGATCATCAAAATATAACCTTGGTCGTCCTCCGGAATAAAACCGCGGGGAACGCTCTGGTAGGTCCAGTAGGTGAGTCCTAGCAACGCAAAAAAAACGATTACCGCGGCGTAGCGCCATCCGACAACTCCGCGCACCGTCTTGGTGTACAGGCTTGTTCCGCTCTCGACCACTCGATTGAAGGCCCGGAAAAAACGTCCCTGCGCACGCTCGCGGTGACGGCCAAGCAGAATTGCCGAAAGCGCGGGAGTAAGCGTCAACGCGTTGAAAGCGGATATGGCGACGGAAAAAGCTATCGTCAGCGCGAACTGCCGGAAAAGGATTCCGGTGGTGCCGGGGAACAAGGCCACGGGAACGAACACGGCTACGAGTACCAGCGACGTGGCGATAACCGCGCCGGCCACTTCTTTCATCGCTACCGAAGCGGCATTGTGCGGTTCGGTGATGCCTTCCGTTATGTGCCGCTCGACGTTTTCAATCACGACGATGGCGTCATCCACCACCAGCCCGGTAGCCAGCGTGATACCAAAGAGCGTTAGAGTATTGATGGAAAATCCCAGCATTTTGACGAAAATAAATGCGCCGATCAGTGAAACGGGAATAGTGATCGCCGGAATGAGCGTGCTGCGCCAATCCTGCAGGAATATATAAATTACGAATATCACCAGTAGAACGGCTTGCAGCAACGTAATCAACACATCGCGGATGGATTCGCCGATGACCGTGGTGGTGTCGAAAGCGACGGCATATTTCAGGCCGGGCGGAAATGTTTTCGAAAGACGAAGCAGCTCCGCTTTTGCAAGTCTGTCGACATCCAGGGCATTGGCTCCAGGCTGCTGGGTTATGGCGAGGCCGACCGCCTGGTGTCCGTTGAAGGTGAGAATTGACCCATAGTTTTCGGCGCCAAGCTCAGCGCGGCCCACATCTTTCAGCCGTACCAGCGTGCCATTCGCGCCTGTTTTCAGGATGATATTTTCAAATTCAGAAGGCTCCGCCAACCGCCCGATGGCTCGCACGCTGATTTGATAGGCCTGCTCCGTGGGAAGGGGGGACTGGCCCACTTGTCCCGCGGCCACCTGCACGTTCTGTTCTTGCAGCGCTGCCAGTACGTTAGTCGCCGACAGTCCCCGCTGCGCCATGCGTCCGGGATCGAGCCATAAGCGCATGGCATATTTGCGTTCACCAAAAATAACCACGTCGCCCACGCCTGATACGCGCTTGATAGCATCCTTTACATAAATGTCCAGGTAATTGCTGAGGAAAAGACTGTCGTACGCGCCGTCCGGTGAATACACTCCTGCGGCAAAAACGAACCCGCCAAGTTGTTTGGTGATGATGACGCCGGTGTTTTTGACTTCGTTGGGCAAGCGGCCAAGCGCCTGGTTAACGCGGTTTTGCACATCGACGGAGGCGAGGTCCACGTCGCGGGAAACATCGAACGTCACTGTAACCTGGCTGGTGCCATCATTTCCGCTGTTGGACGTGATGTACTTCATGCCTTGAACGCCGTTGATGGCCTGCTCCAGTGGAATCGTTACCGCGGACTCCACCGTTTGCGCGTTCGCGCCGATATAGCCGCTGGTGACCACCACCTGCGGTGGCGCAAGATTTGGAAATTGCGCGATGGGAAGGGAAGGAATGGAGATCGCGCCGCCCAGAATAATCATCAAGGCGCAGACGGTGGCGAAGACCGGGCGGCGTATAAAGAAATCAACGAACAAACGCGGGTCCCGCCTTCCGTGGGAAGTAATCTGGTGTGTAGTGGGACATGTGAGTGGCAGGAATCATTCTGAATTGCAGCTAACGAGCTTTACCGGTTTCGGCGGATTGCGTGCCGGTTTGCGCGGTAGGCCGTGCGGCTTAATCCTGCACTTGCTCCGCTACTGGCATGCCGTCCTGCAGAAATTGTGTACCCGACACAATGAGGTGATCGCCGGCCTTTAAGCCGTCCAGCACCACATAATCATTGCCCACTGTGTCCCCGACCTTCACCCCTTTTTGCCGAGCCACGGTTCCCGCACCCTCTTTCACTGCCACGAAAGCGAAAAATCGCCCGTTAATGCGCGTCACGGACAGTACGGGTACGACCGGCCCCTCGTGCTTGCTCCAGATCACTTGAGCGCGCATTTGCTGCGCCACGCGCAATTGTCCCTTGGCATTTTCGATCGATGCCTTGGCCAAAACTGTTTGCGTATCCGGGTCCACTTCCGGGGAAACAAACGTGATACGCGCGTCGCTGATAGGTGTGCCGGCCGTATCCACTAACTGCACGGGTAAGCCGACGCGCACGTCCTTGCCGCGCTCCGCCGGAATGTAAATGTACGCCTCAAGAGAACCAGGCTCATCGACAGTGGTTAGCAAAGTTGTTACGGCTACGCGATCGCCTTCCCGCACCGGAATATCGCCGACGACGCCGGACATTGGCGCTGCTACGCGGTAATAATGCAGCTGTACCTGCTGTTGGCTCACCTGGTCGGAAAGCGATTTCAATTGCGCAACCGCCGCGTCGTGCGCAGTCTGGGCGTTGTCCAACTCCTGTTTGCTTACCACACCAGCCTCGAACAATTTGCGCTCGCGTTCGAGTTGCGTTTGCGCGTAGCGCAGATTGGCCTCTTGTGCGGCGCGGTTGGCTTCCTGGCTGCTCACCGTGGCTTGCTGCTTGAGCGGATCGATCTGCAAAATCGGTGTGCCGGCCTTCACGTGGTCGCCGGACTTCGCGAAAATTTTTGTGATCTGGCCTTCTACCTGGGGGTTGATGGTGGCGGAGTGCCGCGACTTCAGAATAGCGAGGTATTCACTCGAGTCCGCAATTTGCTGCGACTTCACCACGTGCACCTGCACCGGCATCGCCTGCATGGCCGGACCACCAGCGGGTTTGCCGGAGCTCTTTTCGCAACCGCCCATGGCGACCAATGACACTAACGCCAGCGACAGAGCCGCTTTTTGCTGTATTTTTTGAATTCTTTGCATTCCGGTAACCCTGCCGAACATGCCTGGGCTTGTCTCCGTTAGATCGAGTTCAAAATTTTACGATATCCAGGCGCGATCACCAAGTTCGAGAGTGAAACTCATTAGACGCTCGCGGGCGAATTTCGTTACTTACGGGAGAGGGGCTATCCGAAGCTATCCGGAGCGTTATTCGGGCCGATATGGGCAGCTTAGGCTAAGCCAGACATCGCGGTGGGGAGACAGAATCAGTAGAAGTCGCGCGAGTTGATGCGCTTTGAAGACAGCCCCAGCTGCAACACATCCATCTGCTCAGGTCGATCGAAAATCTTTCCGGGAAAGAGCGATTTCAGCAGTACACGCACTCCGCCAAAGGCCACTCCGAAGACAATGGCGACCAGCATGAATACTCCGGTCGCGATGATAATTTGTGCGAGCACCGTGGTGATGGGCGGATCCGTGATGGTATGTGTCGGCTCGTTCCAGGTGACTTGCGTCTCATATTTCACCGCGTCGCGAATACGCGTTGCGTAGCCTGTCGATGACGGCGATAGCACGATTGCCAGCAGCGAGCCTTTGCGCTCAATAGACGTTCCTGATGCCTTGGCGGATGCCGGCAGAGCCTGCTCCAGGTGCTTCCAGTGCAAACCGGCAAGCTGCGGCGTAGGGAACTCGATCAGCAGCAGCACCGCATCTTCGCGAGCACTGCGATACCGCGCGAGCATGGCTTCGGCTCCAGACGAAAATCCCACCGCATCGGAAATGGCCGCGTATTCCGCACGCCCAAGCCTCGCGGAGGCCGCGCGAAAAGCCGCCGGGCCCAGGGCATATTTTTCCGTTCCCCGCACGCGATCCTGGTCCGGCAGATAATCCAGTATCGGCGGCGGAGGAGCTGTGTCCGCCTTGGCATTCACCTGCCGCAGCAAAGTTTCCTTTTCAACGGGGATTAGCTCGCCGGGGTTATCGATGACCATCAGAATATTTCCGGACAGTGTGACACTGCTGTGTCCTGCGTCGCTGGCATCGGAACCGCCAGGAGCCTTGGTGTCCGCCTTCAATAAGTAGGTGTACGCCTCGTACGCGCCGCTCGGATCATGGAAGCGGTACGTCGTGACTGTGGCACTCGTGGCGCCATTCGCGTACGCCCGCACTTGCGTACTTTCCAATCCAGACTCGACGAAAACTTGCTTAGCTTCTGTCGCCTGTGAGCCTGCTTGAGCTCCGCCCGTTGCTGTCCAGCGCCCGAAACGCAATGGGAGGGTGTTCTGCGCACGCAGAGCTGGAGCGAAAATAACCAGAGCAACCGTCAGTATGCGCAGTAAGTGGCGAACCATAGAGGTATTTAGGTAGATGCAGAAAGACTACTGGTGGTTTCGTGATTGTTCAAGCGCGGAACTCGTCGAGCGCGGAGTCGACGGGGCCATCGGAGTATTGAACGTAACGCTGTTCAGGCTCTGCAGATAGCTGGCCACGCCCTGATACAAGCCTTCCGCAACACGCTGCCGGTGCTCTGGCTTCTTCAGCAATTGTTCGTCGGCTGGGTTGCTGAGGAATGAAATTTCCGTGAGGATCGACGGCATGTCCGCGCCGATCAGCACCATAAATGGTGCTTTGCGCACGCCGCGATTTTTCACTGTCTTGTTCGTCTTCTGGACGCGCTGCGACAGCGAATTTTGAATGTCCTCGGCAAACTCTTTCGATTCGTCGATTTTTTCATTACGCGCAATTTTTTTCACCAGGTCTTCCAGGTCGTGAATACCCACCTGGGAAACCGCGTTTTCCCGCGCAGCCACCTCCATCGCTTCCGGCGAACCTTTCAGGTTCAGGTAATACGTCTCGATGCCGCGCGCGCCGGTATCCTGGCTGGAATTTGCGTGAATCGAAATGAAGAGGTCGGCATGCGCCTCATTGGCAATCGCGGTGCGCTCTTCCAGCGGGATAAACGAATCATCCGAACGCGTGAACACCACCTCGGCGCCCGGCAAGCGCTGCTTGATAATCTTGCCCAGGCGCGACGCCACATCGAGGCACAAATCTTTTTCCATCAGCCCTGTTGGCCCAATTGTTCCGGTGTCATGCCCGCCGTGCCCGGCATCGATTACGATGCGGCCGATTTTCAAGCCCAGCGCTCGCGTCAGCGTCGACTGTCCGTCGTGTGTAGGTTGCGGTGCCGCTGCCGGCTGAAGGAGTTCAGGCCTGCTGCCGTTCTTCGAGTTCTTCAGCGGCAGAGCAACGGATTTCTTCTTCGCAGACCGTTCATCGCGCAGGGAATTATCCGCCGTAGAATTTTCTTTAGCGATATCGGCAGCATTGTCAGACTCAGGCAAAGCGATTGTGGCCGATTCGGCTTTTCTCGCGGAAGGCTTCGCGGGAGCTTTGACCGCAACTTCGCCGCTTGCTTCCGAGTTTGTTCCGTCGCCCGAATCCGCAAGCTCCTGGCGCGGGTCAGCCATTCCGGTTGATTGCTTTGCCCGCAACGTTCCCGGTGGTGGAGTCTTTTTGTAAAGATCGATAATCAGCTGCGGCGGATTCTCGGAAACCGCAGCGGCATATTCTTTGACGCCGTGTACGTCCAGAACCACGCGGACAATTCCGTTCTGGTATTGCGCCACGCGCACCGCGCTCAAAAGATTTCCCTCCACTTTCACGCTTTCGCGAGCAACTTCCGGGCTCACGCGCGCCGCGCGCAGATCGAAGAAAATGCGATCCGGATTTGCCAGGCGGCCGGAGGCGTATTTCACGACGTTTTCCATGTCGATGGTTACGCGCGTCGAATCGGCGGTCGCGCTGCTGCGAACGCGCCGCAATCTCGGCATGCCCGTCGAGCGGGAGCTAGGACTTAAAGGTGGAAGGCTATCGCTCGCGGCGTTCGGCGACAGCGATGATTCCGAAGAGATTGCGTTGCCGGCGGGACTCTCCGGCGCGGGTGCTGGAATTTTCTCGCCCGCCTTCGCCTTCTCAATCCCCGGCTTGGCGCCATTCTGCAACAGCGCCAATTCCGCTACCGCCTCCTGTACCTCGCGCTTTCGCGATGAGCGCGGGTAGCGTTTCGAAAAATCCTGGTACGTCTGCCGCGCTGCGGATAAATCGCCCAACTGTTCGCTCTGCAGTTTCGCGCAAGCCAGCATTGCATCGGGTCCGTAGCGGCTGTTGGGATATTCGCGCACCAAAAATTGGTACGTATCCACTGCCGACTGGTAATAACTGCGGCCAAAGCGTTCGCCCATTTCGGAGTAAAGCTGCGAGACGGCCTGCAGCGCTTCGGGCACTTCATTTGCGCGCGGAGTGATCAGATATACGCGGCGATAGCTCAGAACCACCTGGCGATAGTCGGCGAGCGTACGTTTCGCCTGCGGCTTCGCGCTCAAGGCGGCGCGTTGCTGCTCAGCTTTTTGAAATTGCGCTGCGACAATTCGTTTTAGTGTGGCGGTGGGTGCCGTGGAAGACGCCGCGACGGTGGAACTGGCCATCCCCGCAAAGAAGCACGCAAGGACGAAAACCGGCGAAACTCGGGCGAACATTTTATGCGAACAACCTCGTTTGTGGAGCATCCCGCCCGCCTGCATTTTTGTCGATTCGCCCCTGGAACCAGCCCTGACTTTACTGCGAAGCTTTGCTTAATCGTTTTCGTTAATCGTTGCTGAAAATTGTGCGGCCGTTCACGTCCACGTCCCGGTGTATCGCGCGTGGATTAATCCATGCGTCGGCAAGTCGACCGGACCCAGGCCGGAAATAGGCTTCCTGCACTTTCTGAACGTAACTGCGCGTTTCACGAAATGCCGGGATGCCGTGAGCGCGATCCACCGCGCCTTCACCGGCATTGTACGCCGCCAAAGCCATGTCCAGGTTGCCATTATATCGCTCGAGCAGCGTCCTGAGGTAATGAACCCCGCCGTCGATATTCTGTTGCGCGTTAAACACGTCGTTCACTCCAAATCGGTGTGCCGTGGTGGGAATCAACTGCATCAATCCACCAGCGCCTTTGTTCGACAGCGCCCCCGGATTCCAGTTCGATTCCGTCTGGATCACCGCGCGAATCAAAGCCGCGTCCACGCGATGCCGGTCGGCTGCTTCCCGTACTAACTTCTCTACTCCATCGCGGCCCATGCTTACTGCCGGATGCGATCGTCCGGCGAACGAAGCTTCGCGTGGCAAGTAAATATTTGTACGCTTGGCCGCGCTCAGCGATGTTCGAACTGGCGGCTCCGCATTGATAAAAAGCCGGCGGCCGCTCAGATCCGTGGAAGTTGCAATCTGCGCGTGGGACGACGCTGCAAATACACCCAGCGCTGCCATAACAGCGTACGCGGTGATTGCCACACGTTTCATCATCTGTGCCTGGGGAAGGCTTGTGAATCGCGTCACTGCAACCGCATGGCGCAAAACTGAGAGGTAAACGAGGTCGAATGCACGCCTCTCCAGATCCTTAGCTCACAGGCGTTGTTGCCCGAACCGCTTGCCTGCGATGGCTGCTGACCTGTGTCCAGCGCTGCGGGATTATAGCAACGGCTCCAGTAGGGAGGGTATGCTCTCTAAGGCACTTTTTAGGGCAGCTGTGTCTTTACCGCCAGCCTCCGCTAGATCGGGCCGGCCGCCGCCGGAACCCCCCACCTGCTTGGCCAGTGCCTGTATCAGCTTGCCAGCATGGACTTTAGCCGTAAGGTCCTTGGTCACCCCGGCGATGAGCGCCACTTTGCCGTCCTCCGGCATTCCCAACGCCACCACGCCCGAACCGAGCTTTTGCCGGAGGCTGTCCACCAGCTGGCGCAGCCCGTCGCGGTCGACATTCTCGACCTCTGCCGCGATCAGCTTCACGCCTTTGACCATCTGAACGCGGCCGGCCAATTCGTCGAATTGGCTCAGCGCGCCCTTGCGTTTTTGCGCTTCGAGTTCCTTCTCCAGCTGCTTCGCCGTTTGCGAAAGCTTTTCCACGGTAGCGAGAATGGCGTCTTCACCGACGTTCAGCTGGCTTGCGAGCCGCGCAAGTATTTTTGCCTGCTGCTGGTAATGTTCCAGCGCACCGGTGCCGGTCATGGCTTCGATGCGGCGCACTCCGGCCGCGACCGATTGTTCGCTGACGATTTTCAAAACGCCGACATCGCCAATGCGGTGAACGTGCGTGCCGCCGCAAAGCTCCTTGCTATAGAAACCGCGCGGAGCGGTCGCATCGGTCATGGTGACCACGCGCACGTTATGTTCGGGATATTTATCGCCAAAAAAAGCCAGCGCCCCGGAAGCCAGGGCCTCTTCCAGCGAAGTGACGCTGGTCTCCACCACATTATTCAAACGGATTTCTTCATTCACCTGCTGTTCGATGTCGCGCAATTCCTCGGGATCGACCGGAGCGAAATGTGTGAAATCAAAACGCAGGCGTTCCGGTGAATTCAAGGAGCCGGCTTGCTTCACTTGGGTGCCAAGGGCGTTGCGAAGCGCGGCATTAATTAGATGCTGTCTCTTATACACATCT
>CAXMLS010000191.1:0-4655 GCA_964194235.1 uncultured bacterium
GCTCCAGCGCAAAAACCGCCGGCGCACTAACGGTGCGCGGTCACGTCGTGAGGTGCGGAGCTACGAGCGTGATTAGCTCGCGCGAAGTAATAATCTTGGTTTTCTTCCAAAACCGTGGGAAATGACGCTGATTGCCGGTAACGAGGTAATCGGCGCCGGCAGCATCGGCGCATTCAAGAAAAATGTTGTCGTCCGGATCGCTGGTAATGTGAAGCCGGCGAGAGGGCGCGACGAAGTGCGCGCGTTTCTTGATGAGGTCGAAAAATTGTGGTCGCAGGCCTCTGCGGATGCGTAGTTCCGGGCGTGACAAGACTTCCCAATATTCTTTCAGGATGGAGTGTGACACATACAAGCGCGCCGGCTTGGTGAGCGCGAGCAAAACTACGGTACGTTGCATTCCGTCGGGTTTAAGCGCGGCGGAGACCAGAACGTTGGTATCAATCACCAACCGAAGCGGGAGCATCAGCGCTTCGATTTATTAGCGCGGGTCGCTGCAATAATCTGGTCGATCTGGCGTGAAGTAAGTGTCTCGGTACCCTTCCGTCGAGAGTCTTCTCCGAGAAGCTTGAGAACTTCGGGCTCTGGTGCGGCCAGCCGCACATAATTCCTGATGCTCATCAGTATGGCCCTGGGTGTACCGCGCTTCTCGATCACCAGCGAATGGCGATCTCTTTCCACCCGATCCAACAGCTTTCCAAAGTTTGCCCGGGCGCGAAGGGCCGAAACGATGATGCTCTGGCTTTTTTGAGGTTTTGGCATAAATATGAACTCTTTAGTTCAACAGCATGAAGTGTACAGTTGGCGCGGGGGAGCTGTCAATGAGCAGCCGGGATTTTCGAGGGGCGTTGGACACTGCTCAAAGCGGATGCGAATTATTTTCTATCTTGCGGGAACGTTGAGAGTTTTGCCCGTCCAACGCCAATTGAATAAATATCCAGCGGGGAGGCTATTCGACTCTGGTACGCGCAGCTGAATCATTGATATTGATCGTATTCTTCAGAGTGATATCCTCCGAAGAATCCCCCACAAGAATGCCAAATGCCCCAGCGGCGACGCGCCAGCTCTTTGTGGCTGCGTCATAGTACGCGAAGGAACGTGCATCGAGAGGGACGGTTAGGCGCTTCGTTTCGCCCGGGTTGAGCATGACCCGCTCAAAGCCCTTCAACTCCTTAGGCGGTCGCGGAACGCTGGCATGCGTGTCCGACACGTAGACCTGCGCCACCGTCGCACCTGGTCTGTCTCCCGTGTTTGCGACGTCAAAGGAGACCGAGTAATACAGGCCGGGGACGCCATCCGCAGGCGTGACCTGTAGATTCGAGTACTTGAATGTGGTGTAAGACAGGCCGTATCCGAACGGAAACAGCGGCTTGATCCCGTTGTGCTCGTATCCGCGATAGCCAACGAACACGCCTTCCCTATAGACGACACGCTGGGAATCGCCTTCAGGATAGTAGTTTGTGAAGGTCGGATTGTCTTCCTCGCGGCGCTCGAAGGTTGCGGGCAGGTGGCCGGACGGATTCACGGCACCAAACAGGATTTCGGCCAACGCCGTACCGCCTTGTTCCCCGGCATACCAGGTTTCCAGGTAGGCGGGCACGCGATCGATCCAGGCGCGGGTGTTCACGTTGCCGCCGGAGGTCACAGCTACGATCGCCTTGTGATTTGCCGCGGACATCTCGCGAATCAATTCATCTTGACCTATAGGTAGATCAAATGTGCGGTCCCCGCCCTCGCTTTCACTGGCGTTGTCGTAACCGGCGGCAATTACGACCATGTCAGCCTTGGCGGCCAGCGCTTTCGCCCTGCTGCTTACGAGTGTGCGCTGATCGGCGATGGCCACTCGCAATTTTCCCCCGATGGGGCCAGTCTGGCAGTCCTCAACAACGACCTTGTGCGGGCCCGCAGACAGATGAATGGTCAAGTGCGGCTGAAAGGCCCGTACCTGCTTCCAGTTGTCAAAGATGAGTTTGTCATCGAGGTAAAGACGGTTGCCCCCGCCTTCCCCCGCGTCCTCCAGAACAACCTCATACGGTCCGTCTGAGGAGGCCCGGTAGTAGCCTGTCCACCGCCGGGACTTGTTGGTTTTTGCCCCTGAGTTGAAGAGCGCAAATGCTGCTTCCGGATCGGCAGCAAAGGTTTCCCAACTGTTCCCCGCATCATTGATGTTCCGTATCTCGCGCGTCGATGCGGGAGCCCCGGAGAGATCGGCGTTCTCGAATGTCTCCAGTTTGACGCCGGGCTTGTCGCCGTCAGCTTCGGTCTGGTAGGTGGTGGTCCGTGCAAGGTCAGACACTGAAGGCAGGCCACGGTCATAGTAGACCGTTACGTCGGGACCGACGAACTTTTGAATGCCTTCAAGATCACTGACCAGGTTGAACGGGCGAACGCCCGCGCTGCCGCCGCCTACCGGCACGCCAGGGAATGCGTCTGGACCAACCACCAGAATCGATTTGATCGCTTCCTTGTCGAGCGGAAGCAGTTTGTCATTGTTCTTAAGAAGGACAGCGCCCTCGCGCGCTGTTTCGAGGGCTACTGCGTGGTTCCTGCCGTTGTAAAGAGAGAGAAACAGATCGGTCTGGTCGTGATCGAGCCATCCGAAACGCGCGGCTGTTTCTAGAATGTGCCGCACCTTCTCATCGATCGTCGCCGTGGTTACCTTACCTTCCTTGATGGCGTGAAGGAGGTTGTTACGGTTCATGAATGCAGCGGTGGGCATCTCAATGTCGAGGCCGCCATTGGCCGCGCCCACCCCGTTGTATGTGCCCACCCAATCGGACATCATGACACCGTCAAAGCCCCACTCCTTGCGAACGATGTTGGTGTTAAATTCTCCATTCTGGGTCATGTGCACGCCGTTGGTGAGGTTGTAGGAGTCCATGATGGCCCCCACATGCGCGCGTTTGACCGCGGCCTCAAAGGCGGGAAGATAGATTTCGCGCAGCGTACGCTCGTCGATGATGGAATCCGAGTCGTGGCGTAGAAACTCCGAATTGTTGCCCAGGAAATGCTTGACGGTTGCGCTGACGCTCTGATTCTGCATGCCATCGATATACCCGACGGCGATGGCAGCGGCCAAAAACGGGTCTTCGCCGAAATACTCGAAGTTGCGGCCGTTGCGCGGCGAGCGGTAGATGTTGACTCCGGGACCGAGCATGAAGTGCACGCCGCGCGCCCGCGCGTCCGTACCGATTGACGCTCCCGCGCGTTCGGCAAGATCCCGATCCCACGAGGCAGCCAGGCCAATGCCGATGCCGTAAGTTGTCGACGGGAAGCCAAGATTGCTCCGCACACCATAGGGACCATCGGACATCTCCAGGGAGGGCAGGTGCAGATTCGGCATGGCTCTGACCGCGAATCCTGTTCCTCCGATGTAGTCCACCTTCTCCTCAATCGTCATTTTGGAGATGATGGCATCCACCCTGGCGCGAATAGCCGCACTATCAGGGGCCGGCGACTGCGCATAGAGGGTACACGCGCCTAGGCAAATTCCAATAATGCAGCATACGATCTTCATAATTCTCCTTGCGTCAAAGCCCGCTCATTTTTCGGATACAGGACCCGGCGGGATTTGCACCACCCTGTTTGTTTCGTTGCCTCGTATCCCTAACGAAACCCTGGTAGATTGCCTCTGAACCGGAGAGTATATCCTTATCAATCTAGCGGTACATGGTTTTACAACAATACAAGATCGCGGGACTGCCAAAATACGCGGAAGTCTTACAAGACGCAATCTTAAGGGATACCCAAATTACCGGTAAGGCGACGCACTCTCGACAATTCACCGTTTTGCGTTACACCCTGAGTCAATAACCCCGTCTAACGATTTCGTCTGTGCTTCCGAACGTAGGTTGTACCACGCGGTATCGTGACCCCAAAAGGTCGCGATACGCCAATGTACTCCGTCCTTTCGTCGCTCCCGCGCGTCTATCCCGATGACGGCTCCTGCGCTATCTTTTATCCAACGTTGTTCTGACCAATCGGAGCCGACAGCATCAGTAGTCTCGGCTTTCTGGTCAGTGCTGGTCGAGATGAAAAATTCAGCACTGGTAGACTCGTCCCCGCGTGGAAATATAAAGTACGAGTGGAAATCATCAGTATCAAATGAGCTGGACTCCATAGTGGTAGGAATGGGAAACAAGACAGAGAAACCGATTCGACCTGCGGGATTCATCTCAGCCCCACACAGGGGAACCAACCAATCACTGGTCTTTGCATCCTCCAGCCTGACTTGAACATGAGCGCCTCCCGGTTCGACGGCGAGCGCGACCGGTCGATAATTTGGGTTTTCAAACCGAACCAATTGGCCAGAGATGGAAAAATTGAATTGCCCCTCGCCATTCGTGACTGTCTGTTGGCGCTCAGGAGGTGAGCCGCCGAGGATGTCGTCAATGACCACAAATTCTTCGATTGGTTTGCCGTCGGGGCCAAGCAAAGTGCCACGGACGTTGAGACTTGCGGAAGGGACGGCGACGTGCGCCGATGGCTTGCTACAACTTGCTATTCGCTAGAGTTAACGGGACCTGTAGCAACTTTCAAACGTCCTACACCTGCGACCATTGACGACCCATTGTTATCGAGTGTGCACCAAATTGTGCAGCAATATTCTGAGGGAGCACCCGAAAACGGACCCGGGGCTTCAACAAATACACATGTGC
>CAXMLS010000192.1:0-5527 GCA_964194235.1 uncultured bacterium
GAGCCAGTGACGCCGGCAATTTTCCCGCCCCACTCTTCGCGCACCGCGCGCGCCAGATGCTTGAGCGCATCGAAGGTGTCGCGAACGGGAATGCAGCGGTCGCGGATCCAGCCAGGGAAACGCGAAAGTTGCCAGTCGACCACGACAGCGGCAGGGGCTCCGCGTTCCAACGCGGCGGCAAGATGATCGTGTCCGTCATGACGCGGTCCGTGGATGGCGATAAACAGTTCTCCGGAACGTACGGTGCGAGAATCAATCGAGACGCCGGCCACCCGGGCCAGGGGGTCGAGCCCCACTCCCGGGGAAGCATGTAAAGCGCCAGCCACTTGTGCAATCGTCCACCGCATAAATTCCTCAACGGGTTCGGCTTACGCCCGTATATTTTTGCGCTGCGCACGCGACCGTCTGGTTTGCGGCCACCAACCGAGGATAACGTGGAGGCCGCCGATTTTCCGCTAGTACTTAAGCGCGTGTTGTTAACTATTGCGATTGCGCCTCCGCGAATGTGCACGCCTTCACGCCTTCCTAGAGCGCGTGACGTGCCAATCAATATTTTACGGGACAGGTCTCCCATTCTTTTCAGGTGAGCGCCCGTTTGACGCATCGCTGTAGCCGAGTTGCCGCAACGCGCGGCGCGCCATCTCGCGATCGTCGAAATCCAAAGTGCGGTCCGCTAGGATCTGATAATTCTCGTGACCCTTGCCGGCGAGAAGCACGATATCTCCCGGGCGGGCCTCGTCCATGGCCAGGCCGATCGCTTTTTCGCGGTCCGGCTCGATGACATATTTGCCGCTGGTTTTTTGCAGACCGACGATAATGTCGCCGATTATTTTGAGCGGATCTTCCTGGCGCGGATTATCGCTGGAAAGAATGGTGAGATCGCTGAGGCGTCCGGTAACCTCGCCCATCACCGGGCGCTTGGTGCGGTCCTTGGAACCGCCGCAGCCGAAAAGCGTGACGATGCGGCCCTTGGGATTCAGTTCGCGCGCAGTGCGAATCAGGCTTTCGAGAGCATCGTCGGTGTGCGCGTAATCGACGATGACGAGAAAGGGCTGGCCGAGATCGATGCGCTGGAAGCGGCCGGAAACACTTTCGAGATTGCGAATGCCGGTTTCGATCGCGTCACTGGAAAGGCCGAGAGCCTGCGCGGCGCCGATCGCGGCAAGGAGGTTATAGACGTTGATACGGCCAAAGAGTGAAGAGGCGACCAGTACTTTACCGTTGGGCGTCTGCGCGGTGAACGATAAGCCATCGAAGGCCAATTGAAATTTTTTGGTAGAGATTGCGGCGGCGGAATCGAGCCCGTAAGTAACGGTAGTTTTGGCGATGCCGAGGAGTTTCTTACCGTATTGGTCGTCGATGTTGATGACGGCAACTTCCGGAGTGTCTGCGCCGGTGCCGGTAAAAAGCGTTTTTTTCGCGGCAAAATAATCTTCAAAAGTCTTGTGATAGTCCATATGCTCGCGCGTAAGGTTGGTAAAAACCGCGGCGGCGAAATGGCAGCCCCACAAACGGTCCATGGTGAGCGAGTGGGAACTGGCTTCGAGCACCGCGTATTTTCCGCCGGCGTCGCGAATCTCGGCGAAAAATCGCTGAAGATCGACGGATTCGGGCGTGGTGTTGGGAGCGGGATAGGTGGCAACGGGCGTTTCATAGGCGATCGTGCCGAAGAGACCGGTCTTCGCGCCGGAAGCTTTGATGATGGCGTCGACGATGCATGTGGTGGTGGTCTTGCCGTTGGTTCCGGTGACGGCAACGAGCTGCAATGCGTTGGCGGGATGATCATAAAAATTGGCAGAGGCGATGGCTAGCGCTCTACGCGGATCGGTTACCTGAATGGCGCGGACATTTGGCGGAAGAGTTGCGGCCAGCGCTTCCTGGCTGGCAATGGCGACTGCGCCGCGACGGATGGCGTCCTGGATGAAAGTGTTGCCGTCTTGCTTCGCGCCGTGCAGCGCAAAGAAGAGCGCGCCGGGTTGTACTTTGCGGGAATCGCAGGCGATCTGACTTATTTCGAGATCGGTGCCATTACTAGGCGTGGCGCTCGCTACGCGAACGGGGGCATCTGCTTCCTGGCTTACGCCGTGAAGCACAGCACTCAATTTTTTTGGGCGCAAAGAATGCACAGGTGCGTCCGACAACTTGGGATCGTCGTTCAAGTGCGCAGGTACGTTCCGAACTTCTTCATCTGTCTGGCTCAATCTCATATGCGGCCGCAAGCGGCCGACCCCGATTAACGTCTGTGTCCGTGGCGCGATTTTGGCTTCAGCACCACCGGCGGCGGAGCGATACCGAACTGCACGGTGATGCGCGCGCCGCGCTTTACCTGCGAGCCCGGGGCTGGTGTTTGTTGCGTAGCAAGACTGCTGCCAACCAGCACGGGATCGAGTCCGAGGCGCAAACACATCTCGGTCACGTCGCGCATCGTTTTACCGGTGAAATCGGGGACGGCGATGTCGGCGTCGTCTTCAGTGGTCACGGGCAAGGTCAGGTGCGACGGCGGATTGTTGCGGGTGACCGCAGGATTCGCTGAATTTGTGAAACTTTGTTCCAGCCGGTCGTTCGGGTGATTAGATGCGAGATTCGGCGCCTGGTCTTTTTCATCGCTGAATTCCTGTGCCGATCCCTGTTCCGGCAACAGCGAGAAGTCGTACGGAGTGAAATCCTCGAGTGTTTCGGCGTTCGATTGCGATTTTTTCTTGTAGGAAGCTTGCAGCAGTTGCTGGCTCATGGGCACGTCGCGAGACACATCGAGGTATGGCAAAACCTGTTCAGCGATGCGCTTGAACACCGGGGCGGCGACCATGCCACCTTCGTGCGGGCCAATGGGCGAATCCAGAGAAACCAAAATCGCCACGGCGGGATTATTGATGGGCGCGAATCCGGTGAAGGAGGCAATCAATTGCGTTGGCGAATACCGGCCAGTGGCCGGATCGATCTTTTGCGCTGAGCCGGTTTTCCCCGCGGAGGTCCAGCCGTCGAGATGCGCGAGCTTGCCAGTGCCAGTCAGGACTACGCCTTCCATCAGCCGGCGCAAAGTCGCGGCGGTTTCAGGTTGAATGACGCGGCGCGGCTCGCTGGAAGCGAGCGGAGTGCTGCGCGGTCCACTGTTATCGGCTTTCGGGTTATCGGCTTTGCGGATTTCGGCGATAAGGTGCGGCTTGTAGAGCAGGCCACCATTGGCAATCGCGGAAACCGCGGAAATAAGCTGCAGCGGAGTTACCGCTACTTCCTGACCCATGGAGATTGCGCCGATGGAAATGGGCGACCAGCCGGAAAGCGGCTTGAGGAGACCTCTGCTTTCGCCGGGCATGTCCACTCCAGTGGGCGCGCCAAAACCGAAAGCGCGGATGTACTCATAAAATTTCGGTGCGCCGAGGCGCTCGGCGATCTTAATGGCGCCGACATCGCTCGATTGCGCGAGGATTTCGGTTACGGTCAGCAGGCCGAAACGCTTGTGATCGTGGATGCGGTGACCGGCGACGAAGGTGGAACCGTTTTCACAATCAAAAATTTCATCCGCGTTGATGATGCCTTGATCGAATGCCGCAGCCAGGGTGATTAATTTAAACGTGGAGCCAGGTTCGTAGACCGCGCTGACGGCACGATTCATGCGGGCTTCGGCGGGCGTTCCTGCAGTGGCGGCGTTGGGGTTAAAATTCGGCGAATTGGCCACGGCCAGCAGTTCGCCAGTATTGGGATTCATCACCACGACGGTGCCGGCGAGAGCGCGGCTTTTGTTCATGGCGACGGCAAGCTCGCGTTCCGCGATGTATTGGATTTTTTCGTCAAGTGTGAGGATGACGTTTGCGCCATGGTCGCGCTGCGCCTCCGCGCCATCGAACCAGCGCTGGCGCGCATCGGCCATCATGACGATTTTTTCGCTCTTGCCGCGAATTTGGTTGTCGAGCGCGTATTCGATGCCGCCGAGGCCTTTTTCGTCCACGTCGACAAAACCGAGGACGTGGGATGCGAGGCCGGCCTTGGGGTAAAAGCGTTTATTTTCCGGTTGGGTGTACACACCTTTTAGGCTGAGCGCGGCGATGGCTTCGGCTTTTTCGGGAGTGAGCTTGCGTTCGATCCACACAAAATTCTGCGACGAGCTGAGGCGCGCTTCCATCACGTCGCGAGGAACGTTGAGAACTCCGGAGAGCAGACGTGCGGCGAGATCTTTGTCTTTCAACTCCGCAGGAATGGCGAACGCGGAATCGACCTTGATGCTCATGGCCAGCGCATGCATGTTGCGGTCATAGATGGCACCGCGCTTGGGAGAAATTTCGATGGTGCGCTGCTGCTGGTGCTGCGCGCGGGTGAGGTAGTCGCGGTGACGGTAGAGTTGCAGGTATGCGAGGCGGCCGAAAACGGCGGTAGTCCAAAACAAAGCCACGCCGGCGACAATCAGCAAACGAACGTGGGCTCGAGTTTGTTGCATATGAGGATTAGGCCGGTACTTCCTCCCGGTTGGAAGCTCGATTACAAAAATAAAATCGTTGTTGAGTAAGACCGCGAAGGAGCCGAAGACTGCCTGACCTCAAGCGCGCACCTCAACCGTACCGCGAGAAACTATTGCGCGCGGTTCACGCGTACAAATTGCGCCGTCGCCAATTCCGCGCCGGTGGTGGATTGGTATTCACGCACCTGCGAGGGAAGCGTCTCGGTCAAGCCCAATTGCCGGCGGGCGATCACGTCGATGCGGCGAGGATCGCTGAGCCCGGCAATTTCGAGTTTCAAGGAGGAATTCAGCGACGCGGCCTCCACGCGCTGGGTGCGCGCGGCCTCGAGCTGGAAACTCAGGTCGATGCATTTGAAGTGTTGATAAATGTAGAGCAGGAAGAACGCGGCAATGATACTGCTGAGCGCCACGCTGCGGTAAAGACTGCGCATCTTCACCGGTTCCGCGCGGCGAACCAGGCGCGTATTATCCAGCCGCTTCACAGTATGAAATTCCGTTGCCCGGTTCTTTTTCCTGCGCGTCATAGCGGTACCTTTACTGGCGCCTTAAGCGGCTGCCACTTTCTCTGCACACCGCAGTTTCGCGCTTCGCGACCGCGGATTATTCGCCAGCTCTGCTTCGCCGGGCTGAATGACGTGTCGAGTGAGCACGCGGAGCGTGCCTTCGCGCTCAGCTTCCTGAAATGCGTGCTTCACGAGGCGGTCTTCGCGTGAGTGGTAGCTGAGCACCACCCAGCGAGCGCCAGAATTTAAAGTGGCCGGGGTCCGAGAAAGAAACTGCCCGAGTTCCTCCATCTCTCGATTCACCGCGATCCGCAGCGCCAGAAACGTTTTTGTTGCGGGATGCAGTCTCTGCCTTCCCCATTGCTTTCGGGCCCCTGCCACAGTCGTTGCCAAGTGCGCGGTATCCCGTAGGGGTCGCGCTCGTACGATCGCCTTGGCGATTCTTCTGGAATCGTGCTCATCGGCTTCGCGATAGAGCAGGTCGGCAATTTCTTTTTCCGACCACTGATTCACAATTTCGTCTGCCGTAAGTTCCCCGGCATTATCCATGCGCATATCCAGCGGACCAGCT
>CAXMLS010000193.1:0-1615 GCA_964194235.1 uncultured bacterium
TGATGCTGGGCGGCTTTATCTGGGTCATCGGTGACGTTTTCCAGCAATACGCTGCCAAGTACGTGGGCATCAGCCGCGGCATCCCTCTTTCAAATTCAAACCAACTGTGGGGCCTCTTATGGGGAGTTTTAGTTTTCGGCGAACTGCGAGGCCACGGTACTTGGCTGTACCTCCAGGTAGTCGGAGGTTCGCTCCTGATGATGCTGGGTGTTGGCGCAATTGCATTTTCCTCTGCAAACGATCAGGAGCAGTTGCGCTGGAAAGAAGCCGCTCAGCGGGAAGGAAAACGCTACGGCATCGCGGCCGATTATGTGGAAGCTCGCATGGACGGCAGGCAGCTCGCGGGTGAAACCAAGCCGGCGCGTAGATGGTGGGACTGGTTGCTGGTCGCCGGCGTCACCGGCATCTTCGCGTTCTTCGCCACGATGGCGCGAGTACCGCAAATATCCCTGCATTGGTGGCCAGCGGCTATTTTAACGGCAGCGATGTTCTTGATGCTTCTGGTCTGCGCTTTAAAACTTTGGCGAACCACCCGATTTAATTGAAGCGATAAAAACCTGCACTTTGAAAACCTAACATTTATCAATTAGTTTTAAAAAACGAACGAAATTCTTCCCAAGTCATTTTACCGGATGAGAGCCGGGCGGCGGATGTACGTTCGGCAACATATAAGGATAGGTGTCGGGCAGAACCTTCACCTTTGTCGTGAACTTGTACGGGTACTTACTTGGAGAGGGATAGGTCAACTCGACAAAATATGCGGTGTACCCTTTAACTGGAGTTTCCACATGAGCGACATAGTGTCCGGAACTCACGGGCAAAAGTTCCTGACTGGCATACGCCGGCCCAACCTTCTCCAGACGAAAATCTCGCGCCTCCGGGTTGATTGCTCGCCAGAGTTTGACCGCTAACGGTCGCGTTGCGCTATCAACGACAATCGTTCCATCATTCTCAATTCGCGACGTAAACTCAGGACGTTTTGCTCCAGCGATGATGGAGCTGAAATAGGCAGTAATACTCTCTCCAACATCCGAATGATCCCGGATTCCGTGGTCCGCGTTGGGGACGTAGCGCAGGTATTTCTCTCCCACTAGTTGATCGAAGTAAAACTGTGAAGAATCGGGAACGAAAAACTGGTCGTTGGCCGCGTTGATAATGAACTTGGGCATGGTGAGCCGGTCGCGATACTGGAACGGCTCTTCGATGTTCATGAGCTTCTGATATTCCAGCGTATTGCTCCACTGCATGATTCCAGCTTGCGCGTAGTCGTCCAATTCAGAAGAAAATTTGCCATAGACACGATAGTGATGCACGAAGGAAGGAACGATATTGAGCAGGTCAATCACTACCGGCATGATCGCCACAACCCGATGATCAACGGCGGCCGTAGTCCACGTCGTCCAGCCCCTCTTCGATTCTCCGGAAACAACGAACCGGTCGACCTTCGCGCTGCCACCGGGAAGGGCAGAGAGAAAACCCGACACGGCGTCCATGGCGCGCACTGCCGCCTTTGTCATCGGCAGCCGCAACGGCCACTTCTCGTCTCCAGTGCGGAGGAATTTATCCCACGTGTAGGCGATGATCGCATCCTCAGAGCGTTCTCGGTGTTCGTCGG
>CAXMLS010000194.1:0-4861 GCA_964194235.1 uncultured bacterium
GAGTTATTGAGGATGTCAACAGAGCCATGAGAAATCTAGAAACCAACTCGAACGGAAACGCTTCCCGTAACTGCTGGACGATCCACAGGCTCGTCGGGTGCTTGGTGACGTTGAAGTGCAAGATTCGCCGCCGATCGTGGCCGATGATAAAAAAGCAGTAAAGCGCGCCGAACGTATTCAAACGCGGCAATGCGCGGTTGCGCGCGGTGCGACCTTGATTGGCTTGACGAGCTTGTGGATTGACCGGCACCAATTTCGCTGATTTGAGAAATGGAAAGACCGGCGCTGTCGGTCTCGCGAATTGTGGAATATCTCTTAATGGTTGACAGCTATAATCTGCGGGCGCTACCGTGCACGTGCACGGTACAATCCTTTAAAGCGAACCGAGCGCGAGGAACTGGGCGAGCGGTTAGGGCGTGAGGGACTTTCTGATCCTCTCCCGTTTCTGGAAACTGACACTAAAACGAGGTACTCCGAAAATATGAACAGGGAGCAGGTGCTTTTAGCGAATTTTCGATCTACGTTCGACACTGACGCAGCACTGTATCGCGCGCCAGGTCGGGTGAACCTGATCGGCGAGCACACCGACTATAACGACGGATTTGTTCTTCCAGCGGCCATTGGATTTTCTTGCTGGACGGCGATCGCTGCTCGCGACGATCGCAGATTAGTCATTCACTCTGAGAATTATAGCGAATCAGTCGAAGCGGACCTGGATGATCTACAGCGATTGCCAGGAACGCACTGGGCAAATTACCCGCTCGGAGTAGCTTGGGCTCTTGGGTTAGCAGAACACCGCTTGCGCGGAGCACATGTCTATATCTCCGGAGAAGTTCCTTTGGGCGCGGGGTTGAGCTCCTCCGCAGCCATCGAAGTTTCCGCGGGCTACGCGATGCTGAGTGTGTCGCGGCATCCCATTGACCGCACTGCGCTGGCGCTAAATTGTCAGCGAGCTGAAAATGAATTTGTTGGCGCTCGCTGCGGCATTATGGATCAATTTGTAGCCTGCCATGGATTGGCGGGCCATGCTGTATTGCTGGATTGCCGTTCGCTGGAAAGGCGCATGCTGCCGATTCCGACGAAAGTCCACCTGATCATTTGCAATACCATGGTGAGGCACGAACTGGCCGCGAGCGAATACAACGCACGACGAGCGGAGTGCGAAGAGGCGGTACGACAGTTAGTGAAAGTATTGCCGGGCATTCGCGCGTTGCGAGACGTTACGCCAGCTCAATTAGAACAGCATTGCCAGTTGTTGACGCAGGTTACTTACCGGCGTGCGCGCCATGTGATCACAGAAAACGGCCGGGTGTTGAATGTTGCGGCTGCGTTGGAAAGCGGAGAGTTGCAGAATCTTACGCAATTGATGGCCGATTCGCATCGCAGTCTCCGCGACGATTACGAAGTAAGTTGCCCGGAGTTGGATATCATGGTTGAAATTGCTGCCCGACAGCCCGGTGTTTACGGCGCGCGCATGACCGGCGGCGGCTTCGGTGGCTGCACCATTAATCTGGTGGATGAAGCAAACGTAGGTGACTTCCAGCAAGGTGTGCGCGCTGAGTACGAAACTGCTACCGGTATTCGTCCCGACATTTACGATTGCAAAGCGTCGCCGGGGGCAGGGATCGTTCGGATTGGCTGGGATCACGCTGCAAGTGTGCATAAGCAAATTGCACAGGAACATTCGTGATCGGGAGCCAAGGTAATTTTTCAGATGTGGGAATGGGTCTTGGTTTCGCCGCACCGGAGGCTAGAAGAGATAGCTTCTAACTGCGCCTTCGAGTCTGTGAGTGTGCTAATTTGGCTACGGTGAAATACGCTCCAGTTTGATAGCAATGCTATCGTAGTCACCTTGCAGAGACAGCGTCACGCCATGTTGCATCAGATACGCGCCGCTGAGCTTCGCGGGTAGCGTGGAATCCTTCGCTTCCGTCTTTGCATCCAGGCGCGATAGCGAGTAAGTAGCGGTCCCATCCAGCCCTTGCAGCACCAGCGCTGGAACGCTGCGGCCGAACTGTTGAGAATGCAAAAAAGCAAACAGCACCGCTTGCGCTTTGTTCTCGGAAACGTATTCACTGGCGTAAAAGTTTCTGGAACTCGGTAACGTCAGGCGATAGAGCGCGCCATTTTGCACCGTGTCGCGAATCGATTTGTAATAGCCAATCATGCGTTTCGCGAGCGCGCAATCTTCTGGTTGCCAGCGGTTCAGGTCCGCGCCGATGCCTAAAGATCCTTGCATGGCCATCAAAAAGCGGAATTGGAGCGGCACGCTACGACCGTTGAAGTCTGGCACGTCGTTTACCCAGGACATCATGATGTGCGGCGTGTAGGCATGGGTGAATCCCTGCTGGATAGTCAACCGGTCGAGAGCTTCGGTGTTATCCGAAGGCCACACCTGCTCAGCCCGCCGCAGAATTCCCAGGTCGATGCGCCCGCCACCACCAGCACAAGATTCAATCTCTAGTCTCGGATGTTTTTGCCGTAGTCGATCGAGGATGTCGTAAAGATTTTGCGTGTAACGCACCCAGAGATTTTTCTGTTGTTCAGGGGAAACTTCCGGCCAGCCAGGTTCGCTGAAGTTGCGGTTGTAATCCCATTTCAAAAACGCAATGTCGTTTATAGTCACCAGCTCATCGAGCCAGTGAAAGACATGTTCTCGAACGTCATCCCGCGCGAGGTTGAGAACCAACTGGTTTCTCGCCTCCGTCCGCGGGCGACCCTCGAAGTGCATGACCCAGTCCGGATGCTGGCGGTACAGGTTGCTGTTCGGATTTACCATCTCCGGCTCGACCCACAGTCCAAAATCCATGCCAAGATCTTTTACATGCCGAATTAGCGGCCCGAGCCCGTTGGGGAATTTTTGCGGATTCACATTCCAGTCACCGAGACCTGCGTGATCGTCATTTCGTTTGCCGAACCAACCGTCATCCATGACGAAGCGTTCCACTCCCAAGCTTGCTGCTTTTTCCGCCAGTGCCATCTGCCCGGCTTCATCTACTTTGAATTCGGTTGCATACCACGAGTTGTAGAGTACCGGGCGGGTACGCAACCCAGAGCCGTTTGGGAGAATCTCCGTGCGTTCAAAAGTGTGCAGGGTACGCGACGCCGCACCGATGCCTCCGTCGGTGTAGCCAGCATAAAACGATGGAGTCGTGAGGGATTCCCCGGCCGCCAAACGATAACCAAAATCGAAGGGATTGAATCCCCCAGTAACGCTTACCTGCTGATGCGCTGTTTGCTCCACTCCAATACGCCAACTCCCACTCCACCCCAGCGCGCCGAACCATACCGAACCATGCTCGCTATCGCTGTTGCCGTCACGATCCAGCGCAAACCAGGGATTGGCCTGGACGCTGGTGCTGCCTCGGCGACTCTCAAGTATCTTCAATCCCGTGTGCACGGGCTCCTCGGTTAGTTGCCATTCCCCAGCCCAGCGCCCGGTGAGGTACCGCAGCCGATAGCCATCGCCTTGCGGGAGATACCACGACGCCGACTGCGCACTCTCAAGGGTCACCGCTTTGTCCGTGCGATTCTCGATCGTAGCTTCCCGTCGCAGCATACCCGTCTGGGGATACACCGTGTAGTGCAGATGGACCAGCAGGTCACGCTCGATATCTTTAACGGTGACGGTTAGTGTGTTAGCCGTTATCTGGTGCGCAACATAATGCAGAACCAGATCCCGGTTGCCGTCAGCAAAGGTGACTTTGAGTCCAGGTTCCACATACAAGCCGGCGCCCCATCCGGGATATTCCTGTGGGGTGGTAGTGCTGCTCAGGTCGAAGGAAGACCATTCCTTTGTGTTGGGCGTTGTGAAATCTTCGTCACGTCCCACATGCCCGCCCCAATAAATGTGTTGCAGCATGCCCTGTTCATTGATGCCAAAGACGTACGAGACCTTGCCCGCATCGAGAATAAAAATCTTGCTGGTCTTCACAAACCGGATCGGCGACTGCGCCGCTGCAGGCACCAAAGAGGACAGCACCAATACAATCGAAATCCAGTTCAGTCTTGCGGATTTGACAGCAAATTTCATCACGTCTCCGTATTCAGTTGCGCCGGAACCGAAACGCCCTCATGTAGTTCCACTTGAACGGTCCATTGTTTTACGTCGCGTGACGGCAGCAGGGCACACTCCTTGCGCTCCATCGCCTCCGCGAGAGCGTCAGGTCTTCCGACGCAGGGTTCCAACGCAACGGTGTAGGGCTGCTTGGGGTCGTCGGCCACAGTACCGTGACAAATCCACATTCCGACGTACGGAACCCGCTCAGGATCAAAACGAAAAAGGATAGATTCATTGGTGCTTGGGTAGAAGAGTCCGCAGTACCCGGAACACAGGCGTGAGGTATAAAGTTTGTCGCTCTGACTGCCTCGAGCCTTCATCACGCTTAAATCATCAGATCTACCGTCTGGCAGAATTGCGATCGGCCAGGTGCAACTGTCAGCCTGGCATCCCAGACGGTTCCCCTTAGACGAATCGATCAGCACCTCCCGAACTTGCGGTGGCAGCAAGATGCGAGCTCCAGGTTCGGTATTCAAGAGCGGATGAGCGGACCAAAGATAATGAAAAGCATCATCACTTTTATTCTGAAGCTCATAATCAATAGTCAACTGGCAGTCCGAGAGGCGCAAACGCTTGTGCAACACATATGGAAGACTGTGCCCTTCGATGGACAACAAGAGCTCTTCGCCATGCACGTCGTAGTACCACGGCAAAGACCACACATCGCCGTGGTCGGGCAATTCTCTGCCCCGATAGCTTTCTGACGGATACCGACACGCAGCGATAGTGGGAATGCATTCGTCGAAACCTACGTTGTTGTAGTCCACAAAAATCCCGCCATAAGTTGGTGACCGAAAACTT
>CAXMLS010000195.1:0-2095 GCA_964194235.1 uncultured bacterium
GATGTGTATAAGAGACAGGCCTAGAACCGGCGGGTGAGGCTCATCTCCAATCGAGACCCCACCCGATTACGGTTTTACCAGAAGTTATTGAGGCGCCAGCTTAGCCGGCGGTAGTTACAGATGCATCTTATTTAAGAGACACGCCGCTGCTGTTAAAGGTTCCCGCCAATGAGCTAGCCCACTGTGCGGCATAAGTTCCTTTAGAGGAGACAACGAGGTGTGCGTATCCGTTACCTTGTTGCGTGGAGTCTGACAGGAAAGCATTGCCTGTATTCATCCCTGTAATAGAGCCTTGATAGTCCGCAATTTCTACGAGGAACTCGCTCGCTACCGTTGTGATCAGGGGGCAACCGCTAGGCGTAGCACTAGAGGCTTGACTATTACCAGCGCACTTAGCGTCCACCGATTGAATGTTGGCAACCTCCCAAACTCCCAACTCTGCCGTCGCTACAGCGTTCGTCGTGACTGTTATGCTTGTTGCTCCGCCATGGCCTGCGAAGCAAGTCCAGATATCGGCAGAACTATTCGGGGTGACGTTGGTAGAGCGAGCTCCGATGACCTGAGTACAGGTGTCGCCAGCGTTATCTGTAACGCCAGTGATTAGGGCCGCGCCTTGACTATTGTTACTTGTGTATCCGACCACGAGAGAATTTCCCGCCGTGGTAGAGGTAATCGTGCAGCTGCCGGTCCAACTCTGCGATGGACAGGCGCTAAAGTGTACGAGTGAAATAGTGGTTCCCGTACCCGTCATGGTTACCGCCTGAGGAGAGCTAGCAGCGTCATCGGCAAACGAGATGGAAGCTGAGCGTGCCCCGGTGGCAGTAGGTGTGAACGTTACAGTAACGGTGCAGGTTCCTGCCGCCGCAACAGTGGCTCCGCAAGTTGTTGTCTTGGAGAAATCCCCTGTGTTGGTTCCCGTGAAAGTTATGCTGCTAATGTTTAGGGTCGCTGTCCCGGTATTCGTCAATGTAACGGTCTGGGTGGCTGAGGGATTCCCCACTACAACGTTCCCGAAAGCAAAGCTAGTCGGGCTTATGCTTACGTTCGGCGTACCGCCAGAGCCCGCGTTGTATGCGCCAGCATCCCATGTTCCGGTAGAAGGGCGCGCCACGCCATTCTTGTCCACATTCAAAGCGGCGATACCTAGACTCGTGAGATTCGTCCCAAGCCCCATTGCCGAACTGTTTGCGCCAAGGGTCATATCGCTATTGAGTTTTGGATCGGTAATCACCGCGCCAGTATCGCAACTGCAGGCAGTGCGCCAGGCTGCAAGCGTGGCATAGTAGGTCGCAGCTTTGCGCCAGGACTGATCGGGGTTCGCGTCGTAATAAACATTTTTGTCTGAAGAGGTATTGAATGCTCCGCCATCGGCCCATACAAACAAGCCGGAACCCGTGCCCGCGCCATTCTGCTGAAAAACGTTGTTATTCAGCGTCCACCCGCTGGCATATTGGTGGAACATCGTCCATGCCTGCGAGCCGGTACCACCGGCATCACGAATCGTGTTGTTGAGCAAAAATCCGTTGCTGGAGGTCGGAGCAATCATTCCGCTGGAACTGGCATTGGTCGCGCTGGTTTTGTCAAACGTATTGTTAAAGATGTACCAGGAGTCCATCGCTCCGCTGCCGATATTTTCCAGATAGATAAAACTTGTGGAGTGATTGCCCATGTCTCCGCTCATGGTGTTGTCATCGACGTAGAGGGTCCCGCGAATGGCAGTCGTTCCGGCGTTAGTAAACGGGTGGAAGAAATTGTGGTGAAAATCGTTATTGGTGTTGTCCCAGTTTACGCCTTGCACATGAGCGTTGTGATCGACTTGGATGCCGGTCAGGACTTGGCTGCCGCTGCCCGAAGGTCCCAGTTCAATGCTCTGATTGCAGCTAGAGAAATTGTTTCCGGTAATCACCAGGTTGGTTTCGCCGCCATCGAACACGAAATAGACGCCGATGTCGGCGTTGATGAAAGCATTGTTTGGCCCTATGGTTAGGTTCGATACGTTGCGGAAGTTGATAGCGTCAGCGCCAGTGCAGCAATGATCGGCTAAACCAGCCGCATCTGAGGTGTGCACATAAGCATCTGTCTCTTATACACATCT
>CAXMLS010000196.1:0-3198 GCA_964194235.1 uncultured bacterium
GATGTGTATAAGAGACAGACATTATAGATGGGGGGAATTGCGGCCACAAGAGGCGACGAGGTAAAGCGGATGAAATTTGCTCCGCTGGGCTAGGACGAGCGAGCTCTAATGCACCTTCACGTCCAGGGATTGCGTCTTGGTATTGCCCGCGGCGTCCTGGACAGTCAGCGTATAGGTAGTGTCTTTCCTAGGAGCCACTTCCACGCAACGGCTGTACGAGGGCCACACGGGATTGTCCTGCGGCTCGAGCTTGACTGTTTTTGCGTTTGCCACTCCATAGCAGAGCTGCAGCGTTTCGCCGCGGTGAATTTCGCCAGCGCTGGCATAAAAACTCTGGATGGCCAGGTCCTTGCCGCCCATGCGCTCAACCGTCTGGCGGTCCTGAGTTAACTGTTTTTGCGATTGCTCTTCCCTGGCGTGTCGCTGGATGCTGCGATTTTCCTGCCAGCGCGAAAAAAATATCCAGACGACGTAAAGAAAAACCAGCATCAAGACAAGCGAGCAAAGTAATATGGCTGTTCTGTAAGATTTAGGCGTGGGTTTTTGTTCAGCCAACATTTAGCCCTTGGTAGCAGAGAGTTTGGATTATTGCTGATACGAAAATGAGAGGCAATCATAGCATCTCGAGATAGCCAAGCCAGTCGTACGGTGTGACGCATGGGAATAATTCCGATCACAAGCGGCCCCAGCACGGCGATATTTCGTGGTATTCCAACTGAGTTTGGAAGTACCCCAAACATGTAAAATCGTCCGAGTCAGTACCAATAAGTGGGTATTGACGGAGCTCATTACAATTGCAAAAATTCAAGTGCGGAGCTACGGCCTGTCCTGCTAAATATATTTGATTCTGTGACTTAGCGTGGTAGTGTAGTCCCCGATGGACCTCAGGGAGTGCCGATGGTTACTACGAACATTTCGGATATGGATTTAGCGTTTATACCAGCAGTCAACTTGCCGTTATACACAGAAAACCCCTGCAGCCACATGGTAGCTGGCCGATGAGCGCCCGAATATTAATTGTGGATGATCATGACGTAGTGCGCCAGGGCGTTCGCAGCGTGCTGCTGCGCTCGCGTCCCGAGTGGGAAATTTGCGGCGAAGCGAGCGATGGCAAGCAGGCGATTGAGGCGGTGAAAGCGTTGAAGCCGGATGTCGTCATTCTCGACATCACCATGCCGAACATGAATGGCCTGGAAGCTGCCCCGCGTATTGCGAAGCTTGGTGGAAACTGCCGGATTCTTATTTTCACCATGCACGAGTCGGAGAGAATCGCGACCGATGTGCGGAACGCCGGAGCCCACGGCTACGTGCAAAAATCGCAGGCGGGCCGGGATTTGATCGTCGCCATCGACAGTCTTCTGAGGGGCGGAACATTTTTCGGACGGAAGATCGATCCGAAACCATCCGGCAGCAATCATCCGATTCTGGGAATATTCTTCTGTGAAGCTTTGTGTTGTGCGTGGATGAAGGGAAAAGCGACGACCTGATTTGTTTGAAGAACAAACCATTGTTTCTTAAATTTCAGTGGCTTTATTTTGTTCCTAAAGAAACTATCCAGGCGAAGACTTCGTTTCGACAGGCGCTTTCTTTTTATCGCCATTCTGCTGGTCCGCTTCATTCTTCTTGTCCTTGCCAAAACTTTTTCTCATTTTTCTGTGGAACATGCTGAACTCCAGCGTCGGATTATCGCGCGTTCCCGAAATCGTGATGGGAATCAATGTGCCCGCGCCGTTCTTGTTAAAAAACGGATCGATGGCTTTCAGCAAGATGGATTTTTTGCCGCTAACCAGCTGCGAGAGCTTCGCGTCCATGCGCAATTGGCCGGTGAAATTCAGGCCTTCTCCCCGGAGTTTGTACGACCCGTCCAGAACTATGGTCGCGCCCTGAATGCTGAAAGTAAGGCGTTGAAATGTGATCACGCCATTTTTTAAATGAAATTGTCCGCGGAGGTCCGATATCGCGCTGCCCGCATTCGGATTGTCCGGCTGGCCTTGCGCGTGGCGGCTAAACGCTTCCAGCTTCTCACGTACATCCGAGCTCGCGAAGCGCGCGTCGCTGACCGTAAATTCGCCATCAAGTGTCAGTTTGACGAGCACCTTTACTTTGCCGGGCGGCAAAATCATTTTTGTTTTCAGATTTACCAGCCCGCTCATCATCGGCTGTGTGGATTTGGTGGACAGCTGCAGAAGATCTTCGAGCCGCGCTTTCGGCGCGACGACGTCGAGGCTAATCAGGTGACCCTGTTTCTCTGGAACACGCACGACGCTTCCGCTCGCGGTGATTTGCGAGTGCCCCAGCGTGGCGCGAACGGGATGAAGATACGTGTCACCATTGGTGCCGTCCACGGTGGCGGAAAATTCCGTGTGGAGAGGAACGGGATGTCCGATCGGATCAAGCGAAAACTTCGGCGTGTCGGTGACCCCCTGCACTTCAATACTTCCGAGGACGCCTGAATAGTTTCCGCTGGAAGACAAAGTGCCACTGATTTCGGGAAAAGGTCCGAGATCGGCGTCGGTGAAAGTGTACGCGCCATTTACGGCCGTCGAGCCGGGATCGTCCAGTTGCCACGGGCCAAAATTGCCCTGAGTCGTGATTTCTCCCACGGGCTTGGCATTGGTAAGGTTTCCGCGGAATGACAACAACTTACCCGCAACCACCGATTTCAAGATTAAATCGTGAATATCAAAATCAAGGGGATCCTTGCCGGCTTTTTTAGGAAGAATGAGCAGCGTAGTCTCGTCGCAGACGATCTGGTCGATCATGATTTTTGGCAAGGACTTGCGTGTTCGCGCATGAAGCGGCGTTTCCACGGGCGAACCGGCGGGGGGTTGTCCGCGGGGCGGAATGGTAATTACCATGTTGTCGATGTGCACGCCGCGGATATGCCGGGGCACCCGCAAAATTCCCATGACGCCCAGATGAAAAGTGAATTGCTGGATCCGGAGCATCGGCGGAACGTCGGTGCGGTTACGGTAGTAAATGGTGAGGTTCTCCCCGGTGGCGCTCATTTCCGGGAAAGCGGTCACATGCACGGATTCGAGTTCAACGCGGCTTTGAAAACGTTCGGCGAGCTCTTGCACAACCCAGTCGCGGGTCCAGTCGTCAATTTGGCGTGCTCGTTGATAGATAAGTGCGGCCGGAATGAGGATCAGCAGGAGAGCGACAGTCAAGATATAAATCCTGTCTCTTATACACATC
>CAXMLS010000197.1:0-4021 GCA_964194235.1 uncultured bacterium
GATGTGTATAAGAGACAGGTCCCGTACTTACCCCATCGCTATTCGACCCAGTTGACACTCGGTCCTATGCGCTCTACATTCGGAGTTACCTTATGAGCGTATCGAAAATTCAGATTGGCCAACTTTGGAAGAAAGACGGCACCGCAGACACCTACTTGGTCACTCGCATGTACTCCGAAGCCCTCAGCACCATGGTAATTCTGCGTAAATCCGGCTCCGAAGAGGAAGCATTGACACGAGTCCGCGCGGAGCGCACCCCCACCGGCCAAAACATCCCCGGTTTTTCTCCAGCGCAGGAGGACGAAAAGTTCTAGTTTGAATTTTCAACAGAGTTTGAATCTCCGAATGTAAATCGCAGACCGGTTCAACAATCCTTCGACATTCGACAAAGTTCTCACCAACAAATCTCACTCCAGGCAAAAACCTGGCATCCCGACCGGAGCGGCCGATTGGCAAGTCGTTTTGGCAGGCTGAAGCTATACCGACCGAACCTCCATCTTCACCACGTCGTCCACCTTCATTAGTTCTTTAATAAAAAAGGGCTCGCCATATTTCACGCCAATCATTTGCCCGTAGTGCCGCGCCAGTTGGTTCATTTCATTTTCCAGTTCGTCCAGTCCCAGGTGTACGCCGCTCTTCTTCTGCGAAACCGCTGGCCGGAATTGCGAGCCGTACGCCAGGATGGACCGTTTCCGCTGCTCATACTGCTTGCTAATATCCACCACAAATGTCGGCCGCGCCGTTGCGTAGGAAGTCGAATATAGAATTTTAAATGGCCGGAAAGGTTCGCCGCCGATGGGCAGCTGCTTCAATCCAGAGAGAAAACAACTTTCATATCCCAGCGTCGACGCATGGTAATGATCCGGATGACGCGCCTCCCAGTAGGGTAGTATCACCGTTTTTGGTCGCAGCTCGCGGATCTTCTCCGCCAGCAACAACTTGTTTTCGCGGCTTTCCTGCACATCCGAATCGGGTATCCCAAGAATTCCGCGCCACGCCACCCGTAATATTTTGCCGGCCTTGGCGGCTTCCTTCGCGCGCGTTTCGCGCGTGCCCCGCGAGCCCATCTCTCCTGCGGTTAGATCGAGTATCCCGGTCTTGTATCCCTGTTGCGCCATGCGCAGCAGCGTGCCGCCGCAGCTCAGCTCTACGTCATCGGGATGCGCGGCAATTGCCAGCAAATCAAGATTCATGAATCCCCCATTTCTCACATCCAATTCTAGCAGGCTCGCCAAAATCGTACGCCGCAGGCACCTTCGCCCAGAATCGACCATCGCGGCCATCGCGAAGGGTCCCCAGATTCGCAGTTGAATTATGAACCTGGGTCTTGGGGTTGAAATCCAGCCAAACCAAAACGCCACCCGAATATGTTACTTTTTATTCAGCCTATGCCCGCCTCCGATTCCACCATCTCAAACCTCACTGGAAAGGTCGCCCTCGTAACCGGCTCAGCCAAACGCCTGGGGCGAGCGATCGCTCTAGGTCTCGCTCAAGAAGGTGCAGACGTAGTCATCCATTTCCATAATTCTCACGCCGAAGCTGCCGAAGTAGTGTCGGAAATTATAAAACTGGGACGCCGCGCGACAAGCATCAAGGCAGACCTGGCCAAAAACGCCGAGATCAAGCACCTGTTCGACCATGCCGCCAAAGAATTTGGCCGGCTGGACATTCTCGTCAATAACGCTTCGAATTTCTTACACACCGATTTTGAATCCACCACGGAAGAAAGCTGGAACGCATCGATCAACGTGAACCTAAAAGCGGCCTTCTTCTGCGCGCAGGCCGCCGCCCCGCTGCTGAAACACAGCCGCGGCGTAATCATCAATCTCTCCGATGTTGGCGGGCTTCTTGGCTGGACCGGTTACATTCCCCACTGCGTGTCGAAAGCCGGCATCATCATGCTCACGCGTGCACTCGCAAAAGAACTGGCGCCCGACGTGCGCGTCAACGCCATCGCTCCTGGCACCATCAGCATGCCCGGCGATCCCCCGGAGTGGGCGCCCAATTACATAAAGCTTGCGCCGCTCCGTCGCACCGGCACGCCGCACGACGTTACCTCCGCCGTGTCGTACTTAGTGAACTCACCATTCGTCACCGGGCAGGTTCTGGTACTCGACGGCGGAAGGACGCTTTAGCCGAAGCCAAATCTGCAACCCCAAAATTTTGGCGGACCTGGCGACAGCAATCCACCGCAGCATAAACTTGCGCGACGGTGTATTCTATCGTGCTAACCAAACGAATATATTTTTCGCGCCTTTCTCGGGCGCTACCATTGCGGTAGATAAGGGCCATTCCGTATTATGAACAACGAAATTATGAACAATGAAGCATTCACCCAGTCGCGCCATGGTATCGACGACGTAGAAATTCAGGAGTGGCTGGAATCCCTCGACGCCGTTTTGGAGTCCAGCGGCACCGAAGTTGCCGCGGAAATTCTGGAACGCCTGCGCGCCCACGCCACGGTAAACGGCATCGACCTGCCGTTCACCGCCAACACGCCGTACGCCAACACCATTCCGCATCGCCTGGAGCCGCGCTTTCCGGGCGATCAGGAGCTCGAACGCCGCATCAAGAGTCTCGTCCGCTGGAACGCACTCGCCATGGTCGTCCGCGCAAATCGCGTGGAGAGCAATATCGGCGGCCACATTTCCACCTACGCTTCCGCCGCCACCCTCTACGAAGTCGGCTTCAATCATTTCTTTCGTGGGCGCACCGAACAATTTGAAGGTGACACGATTTATTTCCAGGGACACGCCGCGCCCGGTATTTACGCCCGTGCATTTCTGGAAGGGCGCCTGTCTCCGCAGCAACTAGAAAATTTTCGCCGTGAGTTGAAACCCGGCGGCGGCCTCTCCTCCTATCCGCATCCGTGGCTGATGCCCGATTTCTGGGAATTTCCGACCGTCTCCATGGGCCTGAGTCCGCTGATGGCCATTTATCAGGCTCGCTACAATCGCTATCTCGAAGACCGCGGCTTGAAGCCGGTGTCCGACGCGAAGGTCTGGGCCTTCCTCGGCGATGGCGAAACGGATGAGCCGGAATCGCTGGGCGCGATTACTCTCGCGTCGCGCGAAAAACTCGACAATCTCATCTTCGTCATCAATTGCAATCTTCAGCGCCTCGACGGACCGGTCCGCGGCAACGGTCAAATTATTCAGGAACTCGAATCCGCATTTCGTGGCGCGCGTTGGAACGTGATCAAGGTTTTCTGGGGCAGCGAGTGGGATCCCATTCTGGATCGCGACACGGAAGGTCTGCTGGTCAAGCGCATGGGCGAACTGGTCGACGGCGAATACCAGAAACTCGTCGTCGAATCCGGCGCCTACGTCCGGCAACACTTTTTTGGTTCCGACCCGCGCCTGCTGCAACTGGTCGAGCCTCTCGCTGACGACGCCTTGCGTCGCTTGCGGTTGGGTGGCCACGATCCGCGCAAGGTTTACGCGGCCTACAAAGCGGCCACGGAATTCAAGGGCGCGCCAACGGTTATCCTGGCGCGAACCATTAAAGGCTACGGCCTGGGAGAAGCTGGAGAAGGCAAGAACGTCACCCATCAGCAGAAAAAACTGAATGAAGATGAGCTGCGCGTCTTCCGTTCACGCTTCGCCGTTCCTTTGAACGATGAAGATTGCGTGGAAGTCCCGTTCTATCGTCCGCCAGACAACAGCCCGGAGATTCAATATTTGCGCGCGCGTCGCGAATCGCTGGGCGGCTACGTTCCGCAGCGCAGCGTCCGCGCAAAGCCGCTGGTCGCCGATCACGATGAACTCTTCAAGGAATTTCACGACGGCAGCGACGGCCGCGAAGTTTCAACCACCATGGCCTTTGTCGGCATGCTCCGCAAAATGTTGAAGGATCCGGAGATTGGCAAGCTCGTTATACCCATCGTTCCCGATGAAGCGCGCACCTTCGGCATGGAGTCGCTGTTCCGCACCGTGGGAATTTATTCCAGCGTCGGTCAGCGCTACGAACCGGTGGACGTAAATACTTTGCTCTATTACAAGGCTGTCTCTTATACACATCT
>CAXMLS010000198.1:0-2492 GCA_964194235.1 uncultured bacterium
GCCTTGGAGTTACCATCGAAAACCCCGCAACGGCGGGCCTGCCAATCAAGCGGTGAAATCTCATGATTGCGTACGAAGGAACGGCCTGTAGGTTATGACTTTCGCCGCTCTCAGCGTCCCACCACCCTCCGATCTTTTTCTGCGTCATGCGATACTGAACTCCGCATGCTCACGCCCACGCAAATAGGCGTCCCAAAGCCAGCCGCCCGCAATCTCTCGCTCATCCTGCCCTCCCATCTTTGCAAAACCAGAAAATTGGACTGTTCATCTCTAAACTTGGACCTATGACGTTATTAGCCTCTCAAGCCAGTTCGAATGTGCGAAATAACGCACCAGAACGCTCCCCAATTCCTGGGTCCAACAAAGATCGATGGATGCCCCGCGCAATCGCTATTTTTGCAGTCGTACTCGCAACCTTGCTGATCGCCAGAACTTATCCCGTCTTCAATCAAATCAGCGATGAAGCCATACACGTTGCCAGTGGACTCGAGTGGCTGGACCGAGCTACGTACCGCTATGAAACTTTGTATCCACCCGTAGCGCGTATTTTTGAAGCAGTTGGTCTTTTCGCTGCTGGGGCGCGTACACAAGGCATTGCCGATCCCAACACCGAGGGAAATGCGATTCTTGAAGCCGGGGGACAGTACCAGAGGAATTTGACGCTCGCACGCCTGGGAGTTCTACCATTTTTTTGGTTCGCGTGTTATTCGCTCTGGAGGTTCGCGAAGAAAGCGTTCGGCGACTGGCACGGCGCGATCGCTGTACTTATTTTATGTTTGTGTCCGCCAGTACTTGCGCACTCAGCGGTTGCCACCACCGATTTGCCTGTCTCGGCCATGTTTCTGTGGGTTTTAGTGCGGATATGGATGCTTGTACGCGAACCAGACCGTGCCAATGCAATCCTGGCTGGCGTGGCCGTCGCTCTCGCGGTTGCCACCAAATTTACGGCGATTCCTTATTTATTCACTTCCTCTGCGCTACTTATTGTTTGTGGCCTTTACGCTCGCAGTATCAAACTGCCAACGCTGAAAAATGTCTTGCTCGCGATTGCCTGCGCCATGCTGACGCTCTGGGCCGTGTACCGATTTTCTATCGGGCCAATGCTGCAAGTAAGCGCGCTTACGCCTGACCAGATAACCATGCTGCAGAATGTCCCGAAGAGCATGTTGGCTGTCCTGTACTTCAAGTGGATGCCCGCGCACGAACTCTTCAGAGGGTTGCTGTCTGTTTACTCACTAGGCTTGCATGGTCGCGGTTCGTATCTCCTCGGCGAGACTTACGTTGGCGGTCGCTGGGCTTTTTTCCCCGTTGCCATCCTCGCGAAAACCCCCATAGCCCTCTTGCTCTTGTCGGCCTTGGGTGTAATTTTCGCATTCACCAAAGAACGGGTGCGAGCCAACAAAAATATTTTAGTTCCCGTAGCGGGAATTCTTGGGCCGCTTCTGATCGCAATCCCAAGTAACCTGAACATCGGGTTACGTCACATTCTTTTAATCTATCCATTTATTTCCATGTTCGCAGCCATCGCCGTTGTGGAGCTTTGGGAATCTAACCCCGCCAAAGGCCGCCCTCTCGCAAGCAGACTACTTGTCGTTGCGTTGCTCTTCTGGAACGCGCTGAGTTGTATTCGCGCAACGCCCGATTTTCTGGCGTACTTCAACGAGGCCGCTGCGCCTTATGCCAGCAAAATATTGGTGGATAGCGATTTGGACTGGGGGCAGGATCTCTTTCGTCTGATATCCCTTGCGCACCGGGAGAATATTTCAACTCTTGCGCTGGCCTACAAGGGTTCAATTGACCAGGCGAAGCACTGCCCTGCCGAGTGGACAATTCTTCCGCCTCAAACCAAAGTGACAGGTTGGATCGCCATAAGCGAATTCATGCTGAAGATGCAGAGCCAGGATTACGGCTGGTTGAATCAGCACAAGCCCGTCAGAGAAGTGGGCCATTCGATCAGGCTTTACTACATCAACTGAGCTTTTTTACCGTGAACTAAAATGCACGGTCTCTCTAATCGGGTTGGTGCGCGACAGGAAGTTTCCAACCATGTCGTATCGCCATCAACCGCAAGCCGAAACATAAAATCATTCCCGCCGACGCATACACTCCGGCTGGTACTTGCAGAGCATTGCCGATCACCACGACGGTAGCGCCGGCCAGCGCGGCGACCGCATACAATTCCGCGGTAAACACGACCGGCACTTCCGACAGCAGTACATCCCGCACCACACCACCACCGATTCCAGTCAGCACTCCGAGCAGTACCGCCGCGACCGGCCCAAGGTGGAAAGCAAGCGCCTTGCCTGCACCAGCCACTGCAAACAGCGCCAGTCCAGCGCCATCGAATATCTGCACCGGGCTGCGCAACTTGTTCGTCACCGGAAACCAAAAAAACGTAACCAGCCCGGCCAGCAATGACACCACGATGTACCGCCAGTCGTTAATCGCCGCAGGTGGCACCGCCCCAATCAGTACCTGTCTCTTATACACAT
>CAXMLS010000199.1:0-2362 GCA_964194235.1 uncultured bacterium
GCCGGCGCGCCGGCAATTGGCTGCGGGTCCGGTTGATCAAGTCGCGTCTTGAAGTTTTGAATGTCCCCGTCAAGCCGCTCAAACGCTTTACCCGCGTAGTCCCAATCCACATCGCACAGCGCCACAATGTTCTGGCTCGCGAGGTTAATCAGATTGGCGCGGCCCATCCCGCCCACTCCGATGCCTGCGATGTTCAGCATGTCGCTGGGAGCGGTGAATCCGCGCCCAAGCACATGCCGCGGCACGATCGTAAACGAGGCAGCACTCGTCGCGGCCCCCGACACCGCCGCAGTTGCGGCGGTAACTAAAAATTTCCGGCGTGATATTTCTTTCTTGGCATTCATAAGCCCTCGTTCGGCAACCACTCTAACTCGACACAGCGCCAAAGCAACGCAAATTATGCCGGTTAATTCTTTGTCTATCTGCATGTATGGCTTCCGCCGTCAGATACCACTTTCACGAGCAACGCCTGTCGGCATCGATAAGAGTTTTGTCGCCACTTCTCTGCGGTTTGATGGGAAATCGCTGCAACAAGTGAAAAGAAAAATTAGAAGATTTAGACAAACGCGGTGCGGGAGAGGCAACGAAGCGGGGATAGTTGGCGTTACGGGATATCGGTCTGTACTTCGCTCGAGTAGCGGCTTTCAGACTTGTAGTTAACTGTGGTCACGACGTAATAATAGGTTTCCCCAGATTGCACGCCCGCGTCGGTAAACGTAGTCCCATTTACGGGTGCGGCGGTAAGCTTTGAGTAGGGCCCCCCGGACGTGGTGCTCACGTATACATCGTATCCGAGGAGCTTGCTGTGATGGTTGGGTTCGGCATCCCATGAAAGTGTCACCCGATGCGTGCCCGCTTGTGCGCCCGTTCCCGAGAGTGCAACAGTAACCGGAATTCCGCTCGAATCGCTTATGGTAATGGTTCCCGCGTAGTTTCCCTCCGACGGCGGAGTGAATGACGCCGTAACCTGCGTGGTTTGCCCTGGACGTAAAGTCAGTCCCGCGGCGCCACCGCCGGCATTGAACCCGGCGCCAGCCACCATAACCTCAGAGATCGTCAGGCTGGCACGCCCGACATTGGTCAGCGTTATGTATTGATTGTTCGTGTTGGACAGCGAAGTTTTGCCAAAATCCAACTTCGCAGCACTCGCGATCAAAGCCGACGTGGCGTTAGATCCTGGGGCGACGGCGGAAACCGCGATGTTGCAAACCGTGATCGCTCCCCTCGAGTTCCGCATGCCCACGGTGTTTAGTGATCCCACGTTTGCCTGCTCGCTGCGAAATGCAAGATTGTTGCCCAAGCTCACTTTCATGGAACGAAGTATTACGTACGCGCTGTAGGTATGGGCCGCTACATTTACGTCAAAGATAAAAGGATAGGTAGCGCCTGCCAGGTACGGTATCGCGGAGGCTGCGGTGAATTTTGAGCCATCGCGCACGTCGATCGTCCCGCGTGAATTGAAGCGGACTGCAGTTGCCAGGCTGCTGAAATTGCGGGAATCCCCTGAGGACAAACCGCTGACTGCGTCCACGGTATCGTCCAGCGGCGTGACGTCGTAAGTAATGCGAAAGCTCCCGGAACTGGTTCTGGATAGGGACTTATTCGACCATGTGCCCGTCGATGCGAGACAACTTTGCGCATTCGTCGATTTAGCAATTGGAAAAAAAGACAGCATAGCCGCAATAGCGACGGCCAGCAATAGCCTGGTAATTTTCGAGAAGTTGTCGCTTCCAGTTGTAAATTTCATCTGAATATTCGCGATCGCTCTTCACCACTGGTGAACGAGGAAAACCACAAGTTCTGCAGCAAGGGTAGGGTAACCAGATAGGTACCCCCAAACTACTGTACTCGGGTACAAAAAATGGCCACCATTAAACCTGTACTACAACAGGCTAGGAATTAACTGCGGTAGGAGAAGAACTTTCCCTTCGCGTGGTCCATTTCGTCGGTCTTGTGCGGATGATGACAATTCGTTGGCGATGTTGTCGAACGTTGACTAAATTACAGAACCCGCACGGCCATCGCCGCGGTGATTACACCCGCAGCTATTGCTGCTAAATCAGTGGCTTTTGCTACCCACTCGCCCTTTGCGGAGCCGGAGACTACTTCAGCCATCGGCCCCTCACAGTATCGCCTTTCAATAAAGAGTCGCGAACCGATGCGCAGCCCGCGAATGTGGTTTGATGAGATGCAGAAGAATGCTAAAATTAAAAACTTCCACTGGCACGATTTGCGCAGTGTTCCGCGAGTCAGTTGACGCGCGACGGCGGCTCAGCTCGTGAAGGTTGCATATACTATCGTCAGCCATTGCCGACGAACCACCAGTTTTCACCAACATAGGGGCGTAGCTCAGTGGTAGAGC
>CAXMLS010000200.1:0-1773 GCA_964194235.1 uncultured bacterium
ATATCTGTGTAAAACATTAGCAATCTGCAGATTAGGTCTGGTCGATCAGCCGATGATGGATGGCGTATAGTGCCAGCTCTAGCCGGTCCGACACGCCCAGCTTATCGAATATGTTATGCAGGTGATTCTTCACCGTTTGTTCGCTGATGAACAGTTTTTCGCCAATTTCTTTGTTGCGAAAGCCTTGCGCCACAAGCTGCACAATCTCTTTCTCGCGATCGCTCAGCAGCGGCTTTTCTCGTCGTGGTCCGGACTCTGAAGACTTCGAGAAGGCCTTCATCACCTCGGCGGTCATGCGATTGTCCAGCCAGATCTCGCCGGCATAAACCCGCTGAATGCTCTTCACCAGTAGGTCGGTGGCCGACTGCTTCAATACCACGCCGCGAGCGCCAAGACGCATGGCGCGCACCACGTCGCGATCGTCTTCCGCGGCCGTCAAAACGATGACGCGTGTGGGCAACGTGTCGAAATTTACTTCTTCCAGAACCGCGAGCCCATCTTTTTCAGGCATACGCAGGTCCAGTAAAAGTATGTCAGGCTTCAGTTTCGCCAGCAGCTTGATGCACTCGACGCCGTTCTGCGCTTCCCCGACGATGGACATTTCTTCGTCGGAATCCAGAAGTTTGCGCAATCCGTCGCGAAAAATCGCATGATCGTCCGCTAGCAGGACTCGTATTTGTTGTTTTGTTTTCGCCATGTCAACCGAGAGGGACTTCGATGGTCAGGCGCGCTCCGTGTCCAGGGTTCGATTCCACCGTCAGAATCCCCCCGACAGTACGCGCACGCTCCTTGATGGAGATGGGTCCTAACCGCAGGCGGTCCAGTTCGTCTCCTGTGAACCGACCCGCGAAACTAAAGCCCTCGCCGTTGTCGTCGACAACCAACACGAGAGCGCTGTCATCCTGTGACAGTTTTACCACGACATGGGAAGCCTTAGCATGCTTTTTTATGTTGTTAAGTGCTTCCCGATATATTTGGAAGATCTCCCGGCATACCCGGTCCGGAGCGTGGATTGCCGCCGAGTCAATTAGCACATCCAGGGCAATAACTGACTCATTGCGATAGCGCTCCGCAAATCCCCGCATCAAGTCGACCAGATCGGCGCTCTGGACACGCAGCGGTCGGAGGTCCGTAACCATGTGGCGCAATTCCGCGGACTCGTTCCGCACCGTTTGCTGCAGGGTGGCTAGACTAGTTACGGATTGCTCCGGAGAGCCCGTCACCTTGCGCCGCAGCACATCGAGCTGTATCTCGATACTGAGCAGCGTCTGCAGAATGCCATCGTGCAGATCACGTGATATGCGGCTGCGCTCGCCTTCAATGGCGCGCGCGCGGAGGTGGCGCAGCAGAAAAATATTCTCGAGCGAAGGTCCGACATGGCGGGCAATACGTTCCAGCCACGCGAGGTCCGCCTTTTGAAAAGGTTTGCGTGGATCCCGCCGATTGATCAGAAAAATACGCCCAGCTGGTTGCCCGCCCTGATCAAAAGTTACGCTCATCAGCGAGCGCAGCTTCATTTCCTGTTGTGTGGTGCCCGGGAGCCTGGGTAACGTCTTCAGTTTGCGATGGCTCGTTCGATTCCAGCCAAACCCCGAGCCTTCTCCGCTCATGCTGTTCCAGCAAACCGTAGCATCCATATCGTCAAGCAGAAATCCGTCGCAACGCGATAGCGGCATAGCTTGAGGACTTAAACGCTCGCTTTCTCCAGCCTTCAGTCGCCACAAAAAAATACGTTCGAGATCGACATCCCGAAACGCCAGCATAGCCTCTTCC
>CAXMLS010000201.1:0-2956 GCA_964194235.1 uncultured bacterium
TCCTGCGACCATGCAAGCGTGTCTGATGTCACCGATCCAGAATCGGTTCTCGCGGTGGTACTAAGGGAGATCATCTATTATCGGATCTGGTCCCAGAGTGTGCTGGATCGTCTGCCGGGTCTCGATGGAGAGGCACCGCTGAGAGTGGCATTTTTACGTGCCGATCAATCGCGAGCGTTACTGCTCGATGAACTGAGGAGCGCGAATGAAGAATGTCTACGATGGGGTGCCGGCGGAATCGATGCGCAGGCGATTGAAGGGGAGGCGGCAAATGTCTGACGTGCTCTTTCCGCCACAAGAAATAGATATATGCGAAAGTTCGGCGTTGGTGAGCGCGGTGCATACCGAGCGTGCCCCCTTTCTAGACAGCGCGATAATAGTGCCGTGTCCCATTGTGGACCTAGAGAAGAAGGCAACCGTGCTTACAGTCGAGGATTGGACTTCCATCAGATGGTTACATTTTCGAGAGAAAAAGAGTGCCCGATGGATTTCGAAGGAGTTTGGGATATCGAGGAAGACGGTCACTAAATACTTGGCCGAACCTGACGCTCCAAAATACAAGCTACAGCAGTCGAGAGCGAAACCGGTATCCGACCAGTGGCGCGCTCGAATAGAAGAAATACTAGAGAGTGACAAAACGGCACCAAGAAAACAGAGGCATACAGCCAGACGAATCTTTGATCGCTTGGTTGCCGAAGCCAGCTATGCAGGCTCGGAAAGAACCATACGGCAGGTGGTGGCGGACATCAAAAACAGGCCCGCGTCCGGAGCTAGCATTCCTCTGGTGTTCGCACCAGGAAAGGATGGGCAGGTGGATTTTGGTGAATCGTACGCGATCCTTGCTGGTGAGAGCGTCAAGCTTCACGGGTTTGAGATGCGGCTGAACTACTCTCGAAAGAAGTTCATCCAGTACTTTCCGTCGACAGACAAAGAAGCATTCTTAGAAGGTCATGTGAGAGCATTTTCCTTCTTTGGAGCGGTTGTCTCTCGATTGAGCTATGACAATTTAGGTGCAGGCGTTGCGCACGTAGGGCAGGGGAAGCTTCGAGTTCTCACTAGAGAGTTCAGCAAACTGAAAGGCTACTACAACTTCGAGACAAATTTCTGTCAGCCTGGGTTAGAGGGAGCCCACGAGAAGGGAGGCGTAGAAGGTGGAATTGGTTTTAGCCGTCGCAACTGGATGGTGCCCGTGCCCGAGTTTGACTCACTGGAGCAATTAAATGCATACATACTCCAAAAATGCGTCGATGACGAACAACGGCAGGTGGACGGTGAGCCGCACACAATCGGAGAGGCTTGGAAAATTGAGCTACCAGCGCTATTGGCGCTACCACCCAGACCATTTGATCCAGCGGTCAATCATGGTGGACTGGTCGACAATTACTCTACGGTGACGCTCAAGCAGAGTCATTATTCGGTGCCGGCGAAATACGTCGGCAGGGGATTAACAATCAGAGCGTATTGGGATCGATTAGAAATCACGGATGGATTGACTCTAGTTGCGTCGCACTCGCGTACCTACAAAAAGGACGAGTATATTCTGCAACCCGAGCATTATCTCGACCTCTTGGAGAGACGTCCTCATGCTGTTCCTTATGCCCGACCGCTGCTCCAGCACGTTTGGCCTGAGGGTTATTGGGAGCTCTATCGGCGGATGGTGTCCGAGGTCGGACCTGGTCCAGCCGGTCGAGATTTTATCCGTATTCTAAGGTGCCACGGAAAGTACGGCGCAGATCTCGTCGGAACAGCTATCCAAGAGAGTGTGCAATTCGGCTCAGCGAATGCTGATTTCATTATCGCGAGGGTCGACCGAGCCCGACTGATTTCAGCGACGCCCGAACTAACTGAAATTGACCAAACATCACCACTTGCAAGTATCACTGTCACCATTTGTCCAACCCCCGAACAGTATCAAGCACTTTTTACAGCAGAAGGAGATGACGATTATGACGACGAGCATCTTGCTCAGCACTTACTTGAAGCGACTGCGCTTACCAGCAACTGCAAAAGCATATGAACGCCTCGCCGAAGAAGCGACAGCGACCAAAGCAAGCTACGAGGATTTCTTGTGTTGCCTGCTTGAGCAGGAGGTCCAGGCGAGAGACGAGAGCACCAGGAAGGAACGCATCTTCCAAGCCAAGTTTCCAACGATTAAAACGCTAGACACGTTCGAGTTCGAGGAAATACCAAACTTAAACAAGAAAGTGGTGCTCAAGCTGTTTGGGGGACAGTATCTGAATAATGGTGAGAACGTTGTGTTCATTGGTGGTCAGGGCACCGGCAAGACGCACCTGTCTATTGCCCTTGGGATGCAAGCTTGCAGCCAAGGCAAACGGGTGAAATTTTTCACCGCTGCAGACCTAGCGCACCAGCTCATCGAAGCCAGAGACGAGAAAGAACTTGTTCGGCTCCAAAACCAGCTTGCCAAATGCGAGTTATTAATCATCGACGAGCTTGGCCGAATTGAAGGCACTAAAGATGGTGCCAATCTGTTGTTTCAGGTCCTCGGCTCTCGCTACGAAAGATCTTCTACCATCATCACCACGAATCTTGATTTTGGGGACTGGTCGTCCGTTTTCATTACCAAAAACCTAACGGCCGCCGTCTTGGACCGGCTCAATCATCGCTGCCACTTAATCGAAGCAAATGGCGAAAGTTATCGCTTTAAACAAAGCATGCGAAACAAGAAAAGTACCAAGGCTACATCGGCTAAGCCCTGACCACAGACGACCGGTGTGTAGGTGCACAGCCTGCAGCTTGCTGTGCATCTACGCACCGGAACCCGTCGGCTCTGCGACGGAATGCCCTAGTTTGTCCGACCAAACAACTCCGCAAATACAAACTCGCAAAGGAGCAACATGCACATCCATCAAATATGCGCCGCCACTACCATACTTCCAGCTGGGTGGCCCCATTTTCGACTGCCACGCGGCCCCAATTTAATTTGCCAAACAGA